>JBJOQI010000056.1:0-10794 GCA_046050045.1 Pseudomonadota bacterium
CCGATATCGGCTTCACCCAGCAGGCCGAGCTTTTCGACCAGGTTGCCGATTGGCTGGGCGCGGCCCCCCCGGTCGTCGACAGCGCCGACATCCGCGCCACGCCGCGGGAAACCCTCTCCGCGCTCTGCGCCGCGCTGGAAATCCCTTTCACGGAAAACATGCTCTCCTGGCCCGCCGGGCCCAAGCCCTTCGACGGCGCCTGGGCCCCGCATTGGTACAATGCCGTCCACGCCTCCACCGGCTTTGGAGACCCCGAGGGCCCCCTGCCGACCCTGACAGGCGACCTCGCCCGCCTCTGCGACGAAGCCCTGCCGCATTACGATCGCTTGGCCAGGTTCAAGATATGAAAAGGGCCCCGGATCGCTCCGGGGCCCCGTCAGAAAGGCAAACACCTTACTTCTTCACGCGGGCGTTCCGGTTGGCCACCAGCTTCAGCCGCAGGGCGTTCAGGCGGATGAAGCCCTCGGCGTCCTTCTGGTCATAGGCGCCGGCGTCTTCCTCGAAAGTCACGTGCTTTTCGCTGTAAAGCGAGGCCTCGGACCAGCGCGCCACCGTCCGTGCCGAGCCCTTGTAGAGCTTGACCCGCACCGTGCCGGACACATGTTCCTGCGTCTTGTCGATCAGGGCTTGCAGCGCTTCACGCTCGGGGCTGAACCAGAAGCCGTTGTAGATCAGCTCGGCATAGCGCGGCATGATCGAATCCTTCAGGTGCCCCGCTCCGGCATCGAGCGTGATCTGCTCGATCCCCCGGTGCGCCTCCAGCAGGATCGTGCCGCCGGGCGTTTCGTAAAGCCCGCGCGACTTCATGCCAACGAAGCGGTTCTCGACCAGGTCGAGCAGCCCGACGCCATGCTTGCCGCCGATCTCGTTCAGGCGCGTCAGGATCGTCGCAGGCGACATCTCGACCCCGTCGATCGCCACGGCATCGCCCTTGGCGAAGGTGATCTCGATGAACTCCGGCGCATCGGGGGCCTTCTCGACCGGAACGACACGCTGATAGACGAACTCGGGCGCTTCCTCGGCGGGGTTTTCCAGAACCTTGCCCTCGGACGAGGTGTGCAGCAGGTTCGCGTCCACGCTGAACGGCGCCTCGCCCCGCTTGTCCTTGTCGATCGGGATCTGGTTCGTCTCGGCGAATTCCAGAAGCCGCGTGCGGCTGGTCAGGTCCCACAGCCGCCAGGGCGCGATCACCCTGATCGCGGGGTCGAGCGCGGCCACGCCCAGCTCGAACCGCACCTGGTCGTTGCCCTTGCCGGTCGCGCCATGCGCCACGGCGTCGGCTCCGGTTTCCTGCGCAATGCGGACAAGGTGCTTGGAAATCAGCGGCCGCGCGATCGAGGTGCCCAGAAGATAGAGGCCTTCGTACAGCGCATTCGCCCTGAACATAGGGAAGACGAAGTCGCGCACGAATTCCTCGCGCAGGTCGACGATGTTGATGTTCTCGGCCTTGATGCCCAGCAGCAGCGCCTTCTGGCGGGCCGGTTCCAGTTCCTCGCCCTGACCCAGGTCGGCGGTAAAGGTCACCACCTCGCAGCCGTACTCGGTCTGCAGCCACTTCAGGATGATCGAGGTGTCGAGGCCGCCGGAATAGGCAAGAACGACTTTCTTCGGCTTGAACATTTGGGCCCCGCGCAATCTGGTCTGGTCGGGCCGGGGGAATAGGGCGTTTTCGCCCCCGCGGCAAGCGGCGCAAATGAAAAGGGCGGCCGCATCGGGCCGCCCCCGGTCAATGATGGAACCGGGTCAGAGCCCGAGCTGTTCCCGGATATAGGCCACGGCCTCGTCCGACAGGGTGCGCCCGTTCGCGGCGGCCAGCAGCGCGTCGGCCTCGGCCTGTCCGGCTCCGGCTGCGGCGTCCACCGCCGCGGCCAGCGCGGCGTCCGCATCGGTCGCGCCCGTCGTCGCCGTATCGACGGCCGAGACCAGCGAAACGCGCCCGTCTTCATAGGCCTGCGCCCCGGTGCGTTCGTCATTCAGTGCGGCAAGCTGCGCGTCATAGTCCAGCGCCGTCGGGTCAAGCGCCGCGATATCCGCGTCGATGTCGGCGGTCGAGCGGCCGGCATAGGCTGCGTCATAGGCCGCCAGCGCATCGGTCGCGTCCGTCAGCGCCTGACCGGCAGCCGCTGCGGCCGCCTCTGCCGCCGCAACCGCCGCGGCCGCCCCGGACGTGGCAAGCGCCGCATCGCGGTAGGCGGCAATCCGGCCGACCTGGCTGTTCGGGCTGGCGTGCAGCAGCGCGTTCGGGTTGGCGTGCACGGCGTTCAGGCCCTTGAGCTCGGACGCCAGCAGCCCGTGGGCATTCTTCGGCTCTTCCACCGCGGCCACGATCGTCTCGTCGGCCTTCTTGCCCGAGGACGATGCGCTCTTGCCATTACCGCCGGAGTTTCCGTTGCCGCCGGAGTTTCCGCCAGCGTTCCCATTGCCATTGCCGCCCGAATTGCCATTGCCGTTCCCGCCCTTGGCATGGGCGACATCCGCGCCGATCAGCGGCAGATCGAAGGTCACGGGGGCAGCGAACAGCATCGCCAGGGCGACAGTCGCCAGAAGAGAGGACTTGCGGATCATGGGGTTTTCCTGACCTTGGGTTGCAGCCGGACCGGCTTTTCGCCCGCCAGAAACCGTTCGGATTCGGGCAGAATCTTGTCCGTCCTGCCTGATCGGCCCCGGCCGGATGAAAGAATTCGACATCGGGTGAAACAATGCGCCCGCGAGGGAATGATTGATGACCAGCAATGCCGGAAATGCGGCGCAAACCGCACTCGCCCGGGCCACCGAGGCGCTGCGCGGCCTGTTCCCGCCGACGCCCTTGCAGCTGAACCTCCACCTGTCCGAGCGGTTCGGGGCCGAGATCTGGCTCAAGCGTGAGGACCTCAGCCCGGTGCGGTCCTACAAGATCCGCGGCGCCTTCACCGCCATGCGCAAGCGGGTGCCGCAGGTGGCGCATTTCGTCTGCGCCAGCGCCGGAAACCATGCGCAGGGCATGGCCTATGCCTGCCGGCATTTCGGCGTGCAGGGCACGGTCTTCATGCCGGTCACCACACCGCAACAGAAGATCGACAAGACCCGCGCCTTTGGCGGCGCGTTCATCCGCATCGAACTTACCGGCGACTACTTCGACCAGTCGCTCGCTGCCGCGCGGGCCTTCGCGCAGGCGCAGTCCGCCTATTTCCTGTCGCCCTTCGACGACGCCGACGTGATCGAGGGGCAGGCCACGGTGGCCGTCGAAATCCTGGGTCAGATGGGCGGCGCGCCCGACATGATCGTCCTGCCCGTGGGTGGCGGCGGGCTTGCGGCCGGGGTGCGCACGGCGCTGGCCGCCAGCGGCGCGACCACGGCCCTGCGCTATGTCGAGCCGCTCGGCGGGGCAAGCCTGACCGCCGCCCTGCGCAATGGCGCGCCCGTCACGCTGCGTCATGTGAACAACTTCGTCGATGGCGCGGCCGTCGCCCGGATCGGCGACCTGACCTTCGCGCGGCTCCGCGATGTCGATCCGGCCCATGTTCTTCTGGCCCCGGAAGAGCGTATCTGCGTCACCATGCTCGACATGCTGAACGTCGAGGGGATCGTGCTGGAACCCGCCGGGGCGCTTTCGGTCGACGTGCTGCCGGTGCTGGCCGAGGCGATCCGCGGCAAGCGCATCGTCTGCGTGACCTCGGGCGGGAACTTCGACTTCGAGCGGCTGCCCGAGGTCAAGGAAAAGGCGCAGCGCTACGCGGGCCTGAAGAAATACTTCATCCTGCGCATGCCGCAGCGCCCGGGCGCGCTGCGCGACTTCCTGGCCATGCTCGGCCCGGACGACGACATCGCGCGGTTCGAATACCTGAAGAAATCGGCGCGCAACTTCGGGTCGGTCCTGATCGGGATCGAGACGAAGGACCCGGCAAACTTCGACCAGCTTCGCGGCCGGATGGACGCGGCCGACTTTTCCTACCGCGACATCACCGACGACGAGGTGCTGTCGGAATTCCTGATCTGACCCTAGCCCGAGGTTCCGTCGCGCAGGCCCCCGCTGTCGGACAGGCCGGCGACGAACTGGCGCTTGGACTGGGCATAGACCTCGCGCACCTGGGCCAGATCGACCTCGCCGCCGCGACCGGCACGGGCCAGCATCTCGCCTTCGGAGGTGACGGTGGCAAAGCGGCGGAACCCGAGGTTCAGGGCGCAGCCTTTCAGGAAATGCAGGCCCTCCTCCACCGGGCCTTCCGCGCCCAGACGCAGCAGGGCGGACTCGACCTCGTCGAGGAACAGTTCGACGACCTCGCCAAAGGCATCCGTGCCGATCTCGTCGCGCAATTCGGTGATCCGGTCCCAGTCGAGCATCATCGCGTTCCTTCAGTCCTGTGCGGCGATCATGCGCGCGGGCAGTTAAGCCCAGATTAATCGGCGCATTGTCCGGACCGGGGCCCTTGCCGCTTCAATCCGGGTTAACCCCTCGCCACTAGCCTGCGCGCCGGGGGATCGAAGGGCAAAGGCATGTATCATTCAGCGGTCGCGGGCGCGTCGGGGCCCGGAATTCCGGCAGGTGCCGCGCCCCTGCGCGTGCTGATCGTCGATGACAGCCGGATGCAGCGGCGGATCCTCGCCTCGAACCTTGCGCGGGCCGGGCATCAGGTCAGCGAGGCCGGGGATGGCGCCGCGGCCCTCGAGATCTGCCGGACAACTCCGCCCGACCTGATCCTGTCGGACTGGATGATGCCCGGCATCTCCGGCCTCGACCTCTGCCGTCAGGTCAGGGCGCTGGGCCTGCCGGGTTATGTCTATTTCATCCTGCTGACCTCGCGCAGCGACAAGGCCGATGCCGCAAGCGGTCTCGATGTCGGCGCGGACGACTTCCTGACCAAGCCGGTCCATGCCGACGAATTGCGCGCCCGAATCCTCGCCGGGCAGCGAATCCTGGCGATGGAGCGGGAACTGCAACGCCGGAACGAGGTCGTGTCCTCCACCCTGGCCGAGCTTCAGGGCCTCTACGGCTCGATCCGCCGCGACCTGGGCGAGGCGCGGAAACTTCAACAAAGCCTGGTCCGGGCGCGGCACAGCCGGTTCGGCCCAAGCTCGGTCAGCATGATGCTGCATTCCTCAAACGAGGTCGGGGGCGATCTGGTCGGCTGCTTCCCGATCTCGCCAGGAAAGGTCGCGCTCTATGCGATCGACGTCTCGGGGCATGGCATCGCCTCGGCTCTGATGACGGCGCGTATCGCGGCCTGCTTTTCGGGCGGCGCGCCCGGCCAGAACATCGCGCTCCGCCCCCTGCCGGGCGGCGGCCACGCCGGGGAATCGCCCGACATCGTGGCGCAACGCCTGAACCGGCTGATCCTTCAGGAAGTGTCGACCGGCATCTACCTGACCCTGATCTATGCCGAGGTCGAGCTTGCCACGGGTCTTGTGCGCTACGTCCAGGCCGGGCACCCGCCGCCCGTCATCCTGCGCGCCGACAGCAGGATCGAGGCGTCGGGCGACGGCGGCTTTCCGGTCGGCCTGATCGACGGCGCCGGGTATGAGGTCTCGACGCTGACGCTGGATCCGGGCGACAGGTTGCTGATCCTGTCGGATGGCTTCACCGAGGCACGGGTCGGGGGCGAGATGCTGCAGGAGGACGGCGCTGCCCTTCTGTTCCTCGACCATCCGGGCCTGTCCGGCCCGGCGCTTCTCGACGCCGCCCGCGACCGGCTGGTCGAACGCACCGGCCGCGCGCCCGAGGACGATCTTTCGGCCGTCCTGCTCGACTTTCAGGGGGCCTGAATGCCGAATGCGACCTTCAGGAAATGCCGGTCGCCCGCGTTGCCCAGCAGCCGCGCGGCCGAAGCCGCATCCATCCAGACGGCAGTATGGCCGGGCTCTTTCGGCGGTCCGATCCGGCGCACCGGGCGGGCCAGATAGACCGAGCAGACCTTTTCGGCCCAGCGGTCATACTCGGGCATGTAGGTGAAGCGCCGGAACACGCCCAGCCGCCGAAGCCCCGCGATCGACCAGCCGGTTTCCTCGAAGACCTCGCGGTGCAGGGCGGGAATCGGGGATTCGCCGGGGTCAATCCCGCCGCCGGGCAACTGGAACTCGGGCAGCGGCTCGTCCTGATGGGTCACCAGCACGTCGCGACCCTGCCGCAGAACCGCATAGACGCCGGGCCGGATGCCATAGCGCTGACCGGCCACGACGGGCTCTCCGAATCGGCGGATCATGGGTGCCTCCTTGGTAGTCCGGTTGCCGTTCCTATATCAGCGCGGTATGCCAAGACCCCGGTCACAAGGAAAGCCCATGCCCAGCCTGCAACAGATCGCCTGGGACGATACCGTCCTGCCGTTTCAGCTCGACCGGTCCGACATCCGCGGTCGCGTCGCCCGGCTGGACGGCGTGCTCGAGCAGGTCCTGCGCCAGCACAGCTACCCCGAGGCGGTCGAGGCGCTGGTGGCCGAGCTCTGCCTTCTGACCGCGCTGATCGGCCAGACGGTCAAGCTGCGCTGGAAACTGTCGCTGCAGGTTCGCGGCGACGGCCCGGTGCGCATCATCGCCACCGACTACTACGGCCCGAGCGAAGAGGGCGAGCCCGCCCGGATCCGCGGCTGGGCCAGTTTCGACAAGGACAGGGTCGGTCCGAACGTGCCCGCGTTCAGCCAGATCGGCCATGGCTATTTTGCCATCCTGATCGATCAGGGCGCCGGGACCGTGCCCTATCAGGGGATCACGCCCCTGTCCGGCGGGTCGCTTTCGGCCTGCGCCGATACCTATTTTGCCCAGTCGGAACAGATTCCCACCCGTTTCGCGCTGTCCTACGGCCTGTCGCGGCTTCCCGGCCAGGGCGAGCACTGGCGCGCCGGGGGCGTCATGCTGCAGCACATGCCCAAGGCCTCGCCCTTCGTCGCCTCCGAAGGCGGCAGCGGCGAGGGCGGTCTTCTGGCGGCGGGCGACATTCTCGACGGCGAGGAAGGCGAGAACTGGAACCGCGCCAACCTGCTGCTCGATACCGTCGAAGAGCTGGAGCTGATCGGCCCTACGGTCCAGCCGACCGAGCTTCTGGTGCGGCTCTTCCACGAGGAAGGCCCGCGCGTCTTCGATTCGCAGCCGGTGAAGTTCGGCTGCACCTGCTCGGACGACAAGGTGCGCCAGAGCCTGTCGATCTATTCGGCCAAGGACATCGCCACGATGACCACGCCCGAGGGCATCGTGACCGCCGACTGCCAGTTCTGCGGCGCGCATTACGAATTCGACCCGCAAACGCTCGGATTCGAGGCCGGGGCACGGGCGTGACCGGCGATCCGGTCAGCCGCGCTGTTGCCGCGCTGGCGCGCCGGCCGGCGGGCAGCTCCGACTTCGACCTGAACCCCGGTCTCGCGTTGTCGCCGGACCGGGTCCTGCGGCCGGCGGCGGTGCTGGTGGCGGTCTGCGACCGGCCCTCGGGCCCGCATGTCCTGCTGACCAAGCGCGCCTCGGGGCTGAAGCATCATCCCGGCCAGATCGCCTTTCCCGGCGGCAAGGTCGATGCCGGCGATGCCTCGCACATCGCCGCCGCCCTGCGCGAGGCGCAGGAGGAAGCGGGCCTCGACCCCGCTCTTGTCGAGGTTGTGGCGACCCTGCCGCACCATGAAACCGTGACCGGTTTCGACGTGGCCCCGGTCCTGGCCCGGGTTGCCGCACCCTTCGACCCGGTCTGCGAACCGGGCGAGGTCGAAGAGGCCTTCTTCGTGCCGCTGGCCCATGTCACCGACCCGTCGCAGTTCCGTATCGAACGTCGGCTCTGGCGCGGCCAGATGCGCGCCTACTTCACCGTGCCCTATGGACCGTATTACATCTGGGGGGCGACGGCCCGCATCCTGCGGCAACTCGCCGACCTGGCCGCCTGACCGGGCGGGGCACATCGGGGGGCGCGATGAAGATCAGCGGAGACTGGATCCGGGCCGCCCATGTGCAGGCCGTCCTGTCGGTGCTCGACCGGGGCGGACACGCGGCGCTGCTGGTCGGCGGCTGCGTGCGTAACGACCTGCTCGGCCAGCCCGTCTCCGACATCGACATCGCCACCGACGCCCAGCCCCTGCGGGTGGTCGAACTTGCCGCGGCCGCAGGAATCCGCACGGTTCCCACCGGCATCGACCACGGCACCGTCACGCTTCTGGTCCATGGCATCGCGCATGAGGTCACGACCTTCCGCCGCGACGTGGCGACCGACGGGCGGCGCGCCACCGTGGCCTTCACCCGCGACCTGGCCGAGGACGCCGCCCGGCGCGACTTCACGATGAACGCGCTCTATGCCCGCGCCGACGGCCGCGTTCTCGACCCGATCGGCGGATACGACGACCTGCGCGCCCGCCGCGTCCGCTTCGTCGGCGATCCGGTCCGCCGCATCCGCGAGGACTACCTGCGCATCCTGCGCTTCTTCCGCTTCCATGCCTGGTATGGCGACCCCGCCCGGGGCCTCGATCCCGAGGCGCTGGCGGCCTGCGCGGCCCAGGCCGACGGTCTCGGCCCGGTCTCGCATGAACGCATAGGCCACGAGATGCGCCGCCTTCTGGCCGCGCCCGACCCCGCGCCCGCGCTGGCCGCGATGCAGGCCGCGGGCATCCTGCACCATGTCCTTCCGGGCGCAGACGCACGCGACTGCGCCGTGCTCGTGCACCTCGAGGGCGGAATGTCCCCATCCTGGCTGCGCCGCCTCGCCCTTCTGGGCGGCGAGGATCCGGCCACCGCGCTCCGACTGTCGCGGGAGGAAGAGCGGGCGCGACTGGCGATCCGCGCGGCGGCGCTGGATACGGCCGGCGCGGCCGAGCTTGGCTACCGCCTCGGGGCAGGGCAGGGGGCCGACGCCCTGCTTGTCCGGGCGGCGCTGACCGGCCAGCCGCTGCCGCCCGGCTGGGCAGATGACCTTGCCCGCGGCGCGCAGGCCGTCTTTCCCCTGCGCGCCGCCGATTTCATGCCGGACCTCTCGGGCGAGGCCCTGGGTCAGCGCCTGCGGCAGGCCGAAGCGGCCTGGGTGGCTTCGGGGTTCGGATTGTCTCGGGAACAATTGCTTTCTTGAGCTTGCCTGCCCCGCCGCGCTAGCGCTGTCGGCCAGAGGCGGACGGCAATGACCCAGGACATCTATCTCGCACTCGTGGCGCTGGCCGTGGGCACCCTGTTCACACCCGGGCCCAACAACGCCATGCTGGCGGCTTCGGGCGCGACCTTCGGGTTCCGCCGGACGCTGCCGCACATGCTGGGCGTCGCCATCGGCTTTCCGCTGATGCTGCTGATCGTGGGCCTGGCGCTGGGCGAGCTGTTCAAGGCCAGCGCCCTCCTGCGCGAAGGGCTGCGCTGGGGCGGGGCGGCGCTGCTGCTCTGGATCGCGTGGAAGATCGCCACGGCCGACCCGGCCGACCCCGGCCAGAAGTCGCTGCGCCCCATGCGCTTTGCCGAGGCTGCGGCATTCCAGTGGATCAACCCCAAGGCCTGGTCGATGGCCGTCGCGGCGACCAGTCAGTTCATCCTGCCCGAAGACCCCTTTGCGACGGCAAGCATCGTTGCGGGAACCTTCCTCAGCTTCGGGCTGCTGTCCTCGGCCACCTGGAATGGGGCCGGGCAGATGATCGCGGGGTTGCTGACATCACAGTCGCGCCGAAGGGTCTTCAATCTGGTGATGGCCGGGCTTATCGTGGCCAGCACGGCGCAGCTTGTCGCGCACTGACGTTTTCCTCGCCGCCTTCGCCCTATATCCTTGGTTTGAGCCAGTAAGGTTGAAAGTCATGTTCAGGTTCTTCGAGAACCTCGTCGACCCCTATTCCGCCTATCAGGAAACGGACACCCCGCCCCGGCGGCTCTGGCCGTTCCTGAGCGGCCACGTGCGTCCGTTCCGTGGGGTCTTCATCGTTGCCATCCTGCTGAAGACACTGGTTTCGGCGGGCGAGATCATGCTGATCTGGTATCTCGGGCGGGTCGTCGACCTTCTGGCGCAGGGCCGGCCCGAGGAGATCTGGGCCGACTACGGCACCGAAATGACATTGGCGGCGCTGGGCGTCCTGATCCTGCGGCCGCTGATCTCGGGCATCGATGTCGCGCTTCTGCACAATACGATCCTGCCCAACTTCGGCACCCAGATCCGCTGGCGGTCGCACCGGCATGTGCTGCGCCAGCCCGTCGGCTGGTTCGAGAACGACTTCGCCGGCCGCATCGCCAACCGGATCATGCAGACCCCGCCCGCCGCAGGCGACGCCATGTTCCAGGTGCTCGACGCCGTGGCCTTCGCCCTGACGACCGTCATCGGTTCGGTGGCCCTTCTGGCCAGCGCCGACCCCCGCCTGGTGATTCCCCTCGCCATCTGGATCACGCTCTACCTTGCGTTGATGCGCTGGACGATCCGCCGCGCCGGGCCGGCGGCCAAGGCCTCGTCCGACGCCCGTTCGGCAGTGACCGGGCGCGTGGTGGACAGCTATACCAACATCCATTCCGTCAAGATGTTCGCCCACCACGACCGCGAGATCGAATACGCGGGCGAGGCGATCGAGACCGCGCGGCAGACCTTCTTCCGCGAAATGCGCGTCATCACGATCATGGACGTCACCCTGACCGCGCTGAACGGCTTCCTGATCGTCGGCGTCACGGCGCTGGCCATCTGGCTCTGGTACGCCGGGCAGACGACGGTCGGCACCGTCGCGTCGGCCACGGCGCTGGTGCTTCGGCTGAACAACATGACCTACTGGATCATGTGGGCCACGACCCATCTGGTGCAGGCGCTGGGCATCGTGGCCGAGGGAATGGAAACCATTGCCCAGCCGATCGGCCTTGTCGATGCCAGGGGGGCAGGGGCGCTTCGCCCCGGTGCCGGACTGATCG
>JBJOQI010000057.1:0-7546 GCA_046050045.1 Pseudomonadota bacterium
TCAAGGCGGCGGCGATCGTGCTGGTGTCGATGGTGATCGGCAACGTCTTCGGCTTCGTGTCCGAGAAGGTCGGCGGGGCGCTGGCGAAACCGGCCTGAGGCGCATCCGGCAAAGGCCCGTCCCGGTACGCCGGGGCGGGTGCCCGGTGTCAGGGCTGGTCGGGGCGGCTGATGCGCCCGCCACCGACCGCTGCGGCCACGCCGGTCGTGCCGGGGCAGGACGTGGGCAGGCCGCGCAGCACCCGGACGGCAAGAAAGGCGAAGGCCTGCGCCTCGAGCATGTCGCCGTTCAGGCCCACGCCTTCGACCGGGGCGACGGGGCACCCAAGGCGTTCGGCCAGCATCGCCATCATCGTCTCGTTGTGCCGCCCGCCGCCTGTCACAAGCACCTGCGAGACGGGGGCAGGAAAATGCTCGGCCCCGCGCGCAACGGCGGCGGCCGCGGCGGCGGTCAGGGTCGCGGCGGCGTCTTCATCCGACAGGTGGGCGACGGCCGGCAAGAGGCCGTGAAAGTCGTTCCGGTCGAGCGACTTCGGCGGCATCTTCAGGAAGAACGGATTGGCGAGAAAGTCGTCGATCACGGCGTCATCGACCCGGCCCGTCGCGGCAAGGCGGCCGCCGTCGTCCTGGTCCACATCGCGGCGCGCCAGCATCAGGTCGTTGATCGGGGCATTCGCCGGGCCCGTGTCAAAGGCCAGCAGCGCTCCGGGGTCTTCGGGGCGGGCGGCGCGGGGGTCGATCCAGGTGACGTTTCCGACGCCGCCAAGGTTCAGGATGGCGAGCGGCGTCTCGGCCCCGATCCACCGCGAGCAGGCGAAGTGGAAGAAGGGGGCCAGCGGCGCGCCCTGACCGCCGAGCTGGACGTCGTTCGAACGGAAGTCCCAGACCACGGGGCGGCCCAGCACTTCGGCCAGGACCGCGCCGTCGCCGGTCTGGTGGGTGCCGCGCCCGCGCGGGTCATGGGCGAGCGTCTGGCCGTGAAAGCCGATCAGGTCGGCGCGGCCCGCCAGCCGGGACAGGGTCTCGGCATGGGCCGTTTCCACCACCTCGGCGGCCTCGTCCACGCCCGCCTCGCCCGGCCAGCGCCCGAGCGCGGCGCGGATCGTGGCGCGTTCGGCCTCGCGGTAGCGGCGATAGGTGACATCGCCGAAGTCGAAGATCGTCTCGCCGTCGGTCAGCAGGAGTGCTGCATCCACCCCGTCGAGCGAGGTGCCCGACATCGCACCCAGCGCCCAGAGCGGTTCCGCCGATCTCAACATGCCCTTCCCCTTGGCCGACCTGCCCGGTATACCCCGGCCAAGCCAAGAATGGACGATACGCCGATGACCTACCACCCGAAATCAGACTTCCTGCGCGTGATGATCGAGCGCGGCTTTCTGGCCGACTGCACCGATTATCAGGGGCTGGACGAGGCCTGCGCCAAGGGTGTGGTGCCGGGCTACATCGGCTTTGACGCGACGGCGAAGTCGCTGCATGTGGGCAGCCTGATCCAGATCATGATGCTGCGCTGGCTGCAGAAGACCGGGGGCAAGCCCATCGTCCTGATGGGGGGCGGCACGACGAAGGTGGGTGACCCGTCCTTCCGCGCCGAGGAACGCCCGCTGCTGTCGCCCGACCAGATCGACGACAACATCGCCGGGATCAAGAAGGTCTTCACTGCTTACGTGACCTTTGGCACCGGCAGGTCCGACGCCCTGATGGTCAACAACGCCGAGTGGCTGGACAGCCTGAACTACCTCGATTTCCTGCGCGACATCGGGCGGCACTTCAGCATCAACCGGATGCTGTCGTTTGAGTCCGTGAAGTCGCGGCTGGACCGGGAGCAGTCGCTGTCGTTCCTGGAATTCAACTACATGATCCTGCAGGCCTATGACTTTCTGGAGCTGCACCGCCGCTATGGCTGCCTGTTGCAGATGGGCGGGTCGGACCAGTGGGGCAACATCGTCAACGGGATCGACCTGACGCGGCGGATTCTTGACCACGAGATCTTCGGACTGACCTCGCACCTGCTGACGACGAGCGATGGCAAGAAGATGGGCAAGACTGCCAATGGCGCGGTCTGGCTGAATGCCGACATGCGGTCGCCCTACGAATTCTGGCAGTTCTGGCGGAATACGACGGATGCGGACGTGGGGCGGTTCCTGAAGCTTTACACCGAGCTTCCGGTCGAGGAATGCGACCGGCTGGGCGGGCTGTCGGGGTCGGAGATCAATGCGGCGAAGATCATCCTTGCCAACGAGGTGACCGGCCTGCTGCATGGCCGCGCGGCGGCCGAGGCGGCCGAGGCGACGGCGCGCGAGGTCTTCGAGAAGGGCGGCGTGGGTGACGACCTGCCGACGCTGACCCTGTCGCCGCATGAGGTGGGCGAGGGCATCAGCCTGGCGCAGCTGATCGTGCGGTCGGGGCTGGCCAAGTCGGGCAAGGATGCCAAGCGGCTGATCGCCGAGGGCGGGGCGCGGGTCAACGATGAACTCGCGACCGATGCGGGCCAGATGTTCGGCGCGGGCCACTTCGCCGAGCCGCTGAAGCTGACCGCCGGCAAGAAGCGCCACGCGCTGGTGACGCTGGGCTGACCCTACTGGCCCAGCATCCATTCGCCATCCGGGTGGAAGGCATGGAAGGCGAAGGCAAAGGGGATGTCGTGTACAAGGTCGCGGCCCGTCGCCGTGTCGCGGACGCGGATGTTGCCGACCTCGCGCCCCGCGGCGATCTGGCCCGAGTCAAGCGCCGAAGCCTGACCTGAGGTCCAGTCGAGGGTGACGCCGGCCTCGGCGATCCGGCCTTCGCGCGCAAGCCGGTCGAGCGGCCAGGCGCGGTGCCCCACGCGGATGACGCGCGCCAGGGGCGCAATGCCGTGCGGTGGGGGCGCGCCGTCATAAAGGAAGGGTCGGGCGAGACTGTCGTAGCCCTGATAGGGGTTCTGGCCGTAGCGGCGTGCCCATTCGGGTTCGGCCATGACAAGGCCCTGCGGGTTGCGCGCGCGGTAAGACGCCCAGCTTTCCATCCAGCCGGGAAGGGCGGCCAGCTCGCTGCCCACAAGCTCGCCGACGATGCCGGTGCCGGTGGCCTGCTGCCACCAGCTTTCGGTCTGACGGTCGTACATCATCATGTCGGAATGGCGCAGTTTGCCAGTAACGCCGAATGTCAGCACGCGCCCGCCCAGCCTGCGGTCGAAGATGATGCCGGTATTGCACAGCGGGCAAAAGGTGACGGCGACGGGGGTGCCGCCGACCGTGTCGTTCACGATCTCATGCCACATCAGGTAGCGGACGGGCCAGGCGCGCGGCGTCTGACCTTCGGGTTCGAAGACCATGACCGGCTCGCGGTCGGCAAGCAGGGTGTCTTCGCTTGCCGGGATCATCGCGGGGTCGGTCAGGGCAGGGATGCCGTCCTTGGGCGGGCCGCCCGACAGGATCTCGGCAAGGTCGACGCTGGTGCGGGAGAAGTCGGTGTCGGGCCATTCGGCCCGCCAGTCGTCCGGGTCGGCCAGCGCGGGGCCGAGGGTTGCGGCGACGAGGGCGACAGCGAGGGCGAGACGCATGGGCGATCCTTCAGGCGCGCGGGCATGAAAAAAGGATGCGCGATGGACGCGCATCCTTCCAGACTTGTCCGGCGCCCTTCACCCGAAGGTGACGGGCAGGGGCCTATTTGACGCCGACAGTGACCATGACGTCGGGCGTGCCTTCGACCGCGCCGTTCAGGTCGGCGTTGCCGCGCTTGATCCTGTCGAGCACGTCGAGCCCCTCGGTCACGCGGCCGACGACGGTGTATTCGCCGTTCAGGAACTCGCCCGGCGCGAACATGATGAAGAACTGGCTGTTGGCGCTGTCGGGGTTTGACGAGCGGGCCATGCCGACGGTGCCGCGCAGGAAGGGGATGTCCGAAAACTCGGCCGGGATGTCCGGCAGCGACGAGGCACCGGTGCCGGCGGCGGAAAGGTCGCCGCCCGCGCGGCCGAACTGGACGTCGCCGGTCTGGGCCATGAAGCCTTCGATCACGCGGTGGAACACGACGCCGTTGTAGCCGCCGGAATTCGCGATCTCGGTCATCTGGGCAACGTGGCGGGGGGCCGCGGTCTCGTTCAGGTCGATGACGATGGTGCCCTTGGCCTCGCCGTCGACCTCGATGGTCATGTAGGGGCCGGGGGCGTCGTCAGCGGTGCCGGCGTCGACCGAGGAATAGGAATAGAAATAGCCGCCGACGACGACGGCCACCAGGACGGCGGCCAGACCGTTGAGGTAAAGGCGGGTGTCAGGCGACATCGGCGGCCACCTTGACGCTGATCATGCGGTCGGGGTTCATCGGCGGCTCGCCGCGCGTGATCTTGTCGACGTGTTCCATGCCGGAAATCACCCGGCCATAGACCGTGTACTGGCCGTTCAGGAAGTGGTTGTCCTTGAAGTTGATGAAGAACTGGCTGTTGGCCGAGTTCGGGTTCGACGAGCGGGCCGCGCCAAGCGTGCCGCGGTCGTGCGGCAGGCGCGAGAACTCGGCCGGAAGGTCGGGCAGGTCCGACCCGCCGGTGCCCGCGCGGCGGGGGTTGTAGTTGGGGCTGGCCATGTTGGCGTGCTCGACATCGCCGGTCTGGGCCATGAAGCCGTCGATCACGCGGTGAAAGGCCACCCCGTCGTACTTTCCGGCGCGGGCCAGTTCCTTCATCCGTTCGCTGTGCTTCGGCGCGACATCGGCCAGAAGCTCGATGACGACGGCGCCGTCCTTCAGCTCGATGATGACGGTGTTCTCGGGATCCTTGATGTCGGCCATGCTCTGCCCTCGGGTCGGAAGTTTCGGTTCGGTGCGGAACCTAGTGCCGATGCGCCGGATTTGAAAGGGCAAAGCCCCCTGCGGCGGATCGGTCGGTTGACCTTTGCCGCCCCTTCGGGTCAAGAGACGGAAGAGAAACGAGGCATCCGCACCGCTGCGACAGGAGATCGGGATGAGCTGGAAAACCATCGATGACATGGACCTTCACGGCAAGGTCGTGCTGGTGCGGGTGGATATCAACGTGCCGGTCGAGAACGGCGTGGTGACGGATGCCACCCGGATCGAAAAGATCGTGCCGACGATCCGGGACATCCAGAAGAAGGGCGGCAAGCCCGTGCTGCTGGCGCATTTCGGTCGCCCCAAGGGCAAGCCCGTGCCCGAGATGAGCCTTGCGGTCACGCTGCCGGCGCTGGAGGCAGCTCTGGGCCAGAAGGTCGGTTTCGCCGAGGACTGCATCGGCGCCCCGGCCAAGAAGGCCGTCGCCGCGATGCAGGCAGGCGACGTGCTGCTGCTGGAAAACACCCGGTTCCATGCGGGCGAGGAAGAGAATGACGCGACCATGGCGGCGGGTCTGGCCGCGCTGGGGCAGGTCTATGTGAACGACGCCTTTTCGGCGGCGCACCGGGCCCATGCCTCCACCGAAGCCATCGCGCGGCTGTTGCCGGCGGCGGCAGGGCGGCTGATGGAGGCGGAGTTGAAGGCGCTGAATGCGGCGCTTGGCACGCCGGAGCGCCCGGTCGTGGCGGTCGTCGGCGGGGCCAAGGTGTCGACCAAGCTCGACCTGCTGGGCAACCTCGTGCAGAAGGTCGACCATCTGGTGATCGGCGGCGGCATGGCGAATACCTTCCTTGTAGCCAAGGGGGTCGAGGTCGGCACGTCGCTGGCCGAGCGTGACATGGCCGACACCGCGCGCGAGATCCTGGGCAAGGCCAAGGCCGCGGGCTGCGCCATCCACCTGCCGGTCGATGTGGTCGTGGCGCGCGAGTTCAAGGCGGGTGCCGCGAGCGAGACGCTGCCCGTCGACGCCTGCCCGGCGGATGCGATGATCCTGGACGCCGGGCCGCAGACGGTGGCCGAACTGTCGAAGGTCTTCGAGACCTGCAAGACGCTGATCTGGAACGGGCCGCTTGGCGCCTTCGAGATCGAGCCGTTCGATGCGGCCACCAATGCAGCCGCGGCCAAGGCGGCGGCGCTGACCAAGGCCGGCAAGCTGATCTCGGTCGCGGGTGGGGGCGATACGGTCGCGGCGCTGAACAAGGCCGGGGCAGCCGACGACTTCACCTTCATCTCGACGGCGGGCGGGGCCTTCCTTGAGTGGATGGAAGGCAAGGAACTTCCCGGCGTCGCGGCACTGATGGGATGAGGGGTGCGGCCCAGGCCGGGGCTTGTGCCGGGGCCGGGAAGCGGTAACGCTTTGCCCATGATGCTGGATGTGTCGGACCTTGCGGTGGCGCGCGGCGGGATGGTTGTCCTGTCGGGCCTTGGCTTTTCGGTGGCTGCGGGTCAGGCGCTGGTCCTGCGCGGGCCGAACGGGGTCGGCAAGACGACGCTTCTGCGCACCATCGCCGGGCTTCAGCCCGCGGTGTCGGGCGCGGTGCGGATCGCGGGCGAGGGCGTTGCCTATGCGGGCCATGCCGATGCGCTGAAATCCACGCTGACGGTGGCCGAGAACATGCGGTTCTGGGCCGCGGTCTTTGGGACGGGCGACATCGGGGACGCGCTGGCGGCGATGGACCTTGTGGCGCTGCGTGATCGCCAGGCGGGCAACCTGAGCGCCGGGCAGAAGCGTCGGCTGGGTCTGGCGCGGCTGATGGTGACGGGGCGGGGACTCTGGCTGCTCGACGAGCCGACGGTCTCGCTTGATGCGGCATCGGTGGCGCTGTTCGGCGCGGTGGTGCGGGCACATCTGGCGCAGGGCGGGGCCGCGCTGATGGCGACGCATATCGACCTTGGGCTGGACGAGGCGCGGGTGCTGGACCTTGCGGCCTTCCGGCCTGCGCCGGGGGAGCGGCCTTCGCGGACGGGGCATTTCGACGAGGCCTTCGCATGATCGCGCTTCTGCTCCGCGACCTGCGGCTGGCGGTGCGCGCCGGGGGTGGCTTCGGCCTTGCCCTGTCGTTCTTCCTGATCCTGTCGGTTCTGGTGCCCTTCGGCGTGGGGCCACAGGGTGACCTGCTGGCGCGGATCGCGCCGGGAATCCTGTGGGTGGGGGCGCTGCTGGCCTGTCTGTTGTCGCTCGACCGCATCTTTGCGCTGGACCACGAAGACGGGTCGCTGGAGCTGATCGCGACCGCGCCCTTGCCGCTGGAGGGCGTGGTCACGGTCAAGGCGCTGGCGCACTGGATCGTGACGGGGCTGCCCCTGACGCTTGCCTCGCCGGTGCTGGCCTTGCTGCTGCACCTGCCGGCGGCGGGGTATCCCTGGCTGCTGGCCTCGCTGGCGCTCGGCACGCCTGCGCTGTCGGTCATCGGCACCTTTGGCGCGGCGCTGACGGTGGGCCTGCGGCGCGGGGGGCTGCTGATGTCGCTGCTGGTACTGCCGCTTTATGTGCCGACGCTGATCTTCGGGGCCGAGGCCGTGCGGCGCGGGGCAGAGGGTCTGGCGGCGGGCACGCCCTTGCTGCTGGTCGCGGCGATCACGCTGGGGTCGGCGGCGCTGTTGCCCTTTGCCTCGGCTGCGGCAATCCGCGCAGGTCTGCGCTAGGGGCTGTCGGTCTATTGAGTTGAGGCAGAACGCAGGACAGGCTAGCACTTCACCATGTCGCTCTGGGAATACGCAAACCC
>JBJOQI010000058.1:0-15130 GCA_046050045.1 Pseudomonadota bacterium
CATCGTCTCAAAGATCGCCCCGGCCCCGCCCGCGAAGATCAGCGCACCGGCCATGATGACCATCACAAGCAGGCGGTAGAGCGTGTCGTCATTGTCGAAGGCCGAGGCGAACCAGGTCAGGTTCATCCACGCCCACCAGATCGCAAGGAACAGGAAGATGAACCGCGGCAGCGCCTCCAGACCATGCGCCTCGGCGATGGCGTGGTGAAACCCGGCCGTGACCGAGGCGATGGCAATCACGATGATCAGATCGAAGAACAGCTCCAGCGTCGTGGAGGGCCGGTGATGTTCGTCCCTGTCCCGCGGACGCAGGGGGCTGAGAATTCTGCGCATGGTGGTCCCTTCGGCCTGTTCGGGCCCATGTAAGCCCAAGGGCCGGCTATTCTTCAAGCCATTGCAGGATCAGGTCGCGGTCTGCGCCCAGTGCCGGTGCGTGATCCCGATGGTCCGGGTCTGGCAGGCCCGTCATCTTGATCGGATTGCCCGCCGCCGTGAAGACCGGCCCTGCCCCCTCTGCGGCCACCGTCACAACCATGTTGCGCGCCAGAAGCTGCGGGTCGTGCAGCACCTCGGTCATGTCCTGCACGCGGCCCGTGGGCACGCCAGCCGCCTCGAGCGTGGCGATCCAGTGGTCACGGGGGCGCGACAGGGTGACCGCCTCGATCCGGCGCTTCAGGATATGGACATTCTCGCAGCGGGCGGCATTGGTCAGGAACAGCGGATTGGCGGCAAGGTCCGGCTGCCCCAGCGCCCCGGCCAGCCTGGCGAACAGCCCGTCATTCCCGGCAGCGATGACGAAGAACCCGTCGCTGGCGCGATAGGTCGAGAACGGCGTGATCGTCGGGTGCCGCGCCCCTGTCGGCCCCGGCGCGACCCCAGTGGCCGAGGCAATGGCGACTGCATGCTCCAGAATGGCGATCTGGCTGTCGAGCATGGCGATGTCGATCTTGCCACCTTCGCCCGTCCGTTCCCGCCGGAACAGCGCGGCCAGAACGCCCTGCGCCAGATACATCCCCGCCGCGACGTCGCCGATCGAGGCCCCGACGCGGACGGGCTTGCCGCCTTCCTCGCCGGTGATCGACATGACACCGCCGCGGGCCTGCACCACCATGTCATAGGCGGGCTTTCCGGCCTCGGGCCCGGTATGGCCAAAGCCGGACACCGCGCCATAGATCAGGCGGGGGAAGCGGCGGGCGAGGATGTCGTAGCCATAGCCCAGCTTCTCCATCGTGCCGGGCCGGAAGTTTTCCAGCAGCACATCGGCGCGGGCCAGCAGACGCTCGAAGATCGCCCGGTCGGCATCTGCCTTCAGGTCCAGCGCGATCGACTGCTTGCCGTGGTTCAGCGTGGCGAAATAGGCGCTCTGCCCGTCCACGAAAGGCGGGAAGGCGCGGGTATCGTCCCCCGTGCCGGGGCGCTCGACCTTGATGACCCGCGCGCCCAGATCGCCCAGCGTCATCGAACAGAAGGGACCGGCCAGCACATGTGTCAGGTCAAGGACAACTATGCCTTCCAGTGGTCGCGACATCGCAATTTCTCCTGCCTCGCGGCCTGATCCTTACCCGACGCGCGTGGCGTGTCCCTTGATCTGGCGCAGACCTCAGCCCGCAACGGCGCGCAGCAACCGCGCCCGGGCTTCCGGAACCTTGCCGATTTCAAGCCCGGTAAAGACATGCAGCGTGCCAAGGTCCGCGTCCACCACCGCGTGATCGCTGACCCAGCCCCCCATCATCAGATAGGTCCGCAGCAAGGGCGGCATCTTGCGCGCGGCCTCTCCCGGGTTTGCCGGTCGCGCCCGCAACAGCCGCCCGAAGCGGAACACCCGCGGCGCCTTGATCCGCGGCAGCCAGCGCTTTGGCGCAAGATGGCGCTCGCGCAGCATCGCGAAGGCGTCGAGGTATTGCCCCGGTTCGGTCCCGATGAAGGACGAACAGCCGAACAGCATCTCGACCCCTTCGCGGTCGACATAGGCGGTCATCGCCCCCCAGGCCACGCGCAGGATGTCCGGATCGCTCCACTCGGGCGCGATGCAGAATCGTCCCATCTCGACCATGCGCCCCGGGTAGTCGGCCAGGGCCGACAACTCGTAGAACTGGGCCGAATAGCTCCGCCCGATCTCCGACCCCGCCGGCAGGGGCAAGAGGCGGAAACAGGACACCAGATCGCCCGTCGCCCGTTCCTCGATCAGGACATGCACGCAGGCCGCGTCAAAGCCGTCTGCATCACGCCCGCCGCCGTCGCCGCTGGCCGCGCGAAAGCACCGCCACCGCAGGGCCTGCGCCCGGGCAATGTCGGCCGGCTCGGTCGTTAGTCTGGCAACGTAGCGTCCACGCAGAAGTGACGGCATGACATGTCCCCGGTCTTGGCGCTCGGGCCGGCTCGCCCTACATTTGGCCCTCGCGCGATGATAACCTGCTGCGCGCGACAGATTTGCAATGGGGGACCGGACACCGTGACAAAGATCGTGAAGACCGATGCGGAATGGCGCGCGCAACTGTCCGACCTCGCCTACAAGGTGACGCGCGAACACGGGACCGAACGCGCCTTTACACACGACGATTTCGACAAGGCTCCGGGCATGTTCCGCTGCGTCTGCTGCGGCAACCCCGTCTTTGACGCCGAGGCGAAGTTCGACAGCGGCACCGGCTGGCCCAGCTTCTGGCAGCCCGCTGCCCCCGAAGCGGTCGGCACCAGTGAGGATCGCAGCTGGTTCATGCGCCGGACCGAGGTTCACTGCGCCCAGTGCGACGCGCACCTTGGCCACGTCTTCCCCGACGGGCCGAAGCCCACGGGCCTGCGTTACTGCATCAACGGCGTCGCCCTGACCAAGGACAAGGCCTGAGATCAGCCGCGCGGCCCGAGGATCGAGCCCGCATCAAGCTTGCCGAGGCTGCCCAGCAACTGCCGGATCAGACCGAGGCCCTTGATGTTGGTGTCGGTCACCCGCCGCGACAGGGCGACGACCCGGCCGTCCTCCAGCCCGAAACGCTCGACATTCTCGACCAGCCCGTCCTCGTCGAAGCTGATCGCCACGACCTGGCGGTCAACCTCCTGCGGGGCGCGCGGGCCGAAATGCTTGAAGCGGCTGCCCACGTAGAACCAGGCCCCGCCCGCCAGCACGCCCGACGACGACGGCCGGCCGACGGCAATCGCCACATCCTCGCGCGTCGACTCGCCGACGATCACCTCT
This sequence comes from Pseudomonadota bacterium, assembly GCA_046050045.1. Lineage (GTDB taxonomy): Bacteria > Pseudomonadota > Alphaproteobacteria > Rhodobacterales > Rhodobacteraceae > JAOADN01. The sequence continues at coordinate 3,191 of JBJOQI010000058.1, forward strand.
TCCAGATCGGTGTCGGACGGCACATAGCCGTGGTCACGGTAGACCGCCGAACAGGCAGCGGCGGCAAGCACGACCGCCAACAGAGCCGCGCGCCGCGCCGCTGTCATTACCTTGCCCATCCCGCCCTCTTGCCTGGAACCCCGAAGCCTTCTATCCGGCTTACAACAAGCGCGCCCTGTCCAGCAAGGCGGCACGCGCCAATCCCGGAACGAGGCCGGACATGTCCAGAACCGAACCCGGCAGGACCAGCTACCGTGTCGCAGACCTTGCCGCGCGCAAGCCGACACGGTTTTCCCTGTCACCCGACCCTGCCATGCGCGCCGGTCTGGCACGCGATCTCTCCATCCTTGGGGTCGACGGGCTGAGCTTCAGGGGCGAGATTCGCCCCATAGGCCGCCATGACTGGGAACTGCGTGCCGAGCTTTCCGCGCGCGTCGTGCAGGCCTGCATCGTCACGCTCGAACCCGTCACCACGGCGATCCGCGAAGATGTGGTGCGGCGCTACCTGCACGACCTGCCCGAGCCCGACGCCGAAGAAACCGAAATGCCCGAAGACGACACGGTTGAACCGCTTCCCGAAGTGATCGACCTGTTGACAGTGCTGACCGAGGCGCTGGCCCTAGCCCTTCCGCTCTATCCGCGCGCGGAAGGGGCCGATGCAGCCCTGCCTGCGGCCGAGCCTGTGGAAAAGCCCTTTGCCGGGCTTGCCGATCTGTTGCGCGGCAAGGGCGAAACGCCATCCGGAACCGACCTCTGACCCCCCTTGCGGACCCGGTTCTGCCGGTGGAAAAGGGACTTGCGCCGGAACAGAATCCGAGTATGTTCCCGGCCTCGCATAAAACTTGGGTTCGCACCCGGTGGCACAAGGCAACCAGTGACGACACCCTTGGAAATCCGGGGCGGTAAAGTGCCCCCAGAACCCGAGGTTGACACATGGCTGTCCCGCAGAACCGTACGACGAAATCGCGTCGTAACATGCGCCGCGCGCACGATGCGCTCGTTGCCGCCAATCCGAACGAATGCCCGAACTGCGGCGAGCTGAAGCGCCCGCACCATGTCTGTGGTGCCTGCGGCCACTATGACGCGCGCGAAGTCGTCGCGAAGGCTGCCGAGGTCGACCTGGACGAAGACGCGGCGTAAGCCGAAGCTGGCCGGGCCCTGCCCATGCCATCATCCGCAGATCAGTCCGACGCGACCGGAACTGCCGGAACGACTGGCACTTCAGTGGTCATTTCCGTTGACGCCATGGGCGGCGACCGCGGTGCAGCGGCCGTCGTCTCTGGCATTGAGGCCGCCGCCATTGCCGATCCGTCGGTCCGGTTCCTGCTGCACGGGCCCCAGGCCGAACTTTCCGCACTGGTCGCCCGCCGCAAGGCGCTGTCAGGCCGATGCGAGATCGTGAACGCCGACGGCGTCGTGAAGATGACCGACAAGCCAAGCCACGTCATGCGTCACGGCGCGGGCACCTCGATGTGGTCGGCCATTGATGCGATCCGCGACGGCAAGGCCGCCGCCGCCGTCTCCTGCGGCAATACCGGCGCGCTGATGGCGGTCTCGATGCTGCGCCTGCGCAAGCTGCCTGGCGTGAACCGGCCGGCCATCGCCTGTCTCTGGCCCTCGCGCAATCCCCACGGCTTCAACGTCATGCTGGATGTCGGCGCGGACATCCGGGCCGATGCGCCGGACCTGCTGCAATATGCGCTGATGGGCACCTCCTACGCCCGCAACGGCCTTGGCATCGCACGGCCCCGCGTGGGCCTGCTGAACGTCGGCACCGAAGAGCACAAGGGCCGGGCCGAACTCAAGGACGCGCAAGACCTGATCCAGAACGCGACCGAGGCCGGGGCCTTCGAATACGTGGGTTTTGTCGAGGGCGGCGATTTGCCCTCGGCGCGTGTCGACGTCATCGTGACCGACGGCTTCACCGGCAACATCGCGCTGAAGACCGGCGAAGGCACGGCCAAGCTGGTGGGCGACTTCCTGCGCGATGCCTTCAACGCCGGGATCCTGTCGCGCTTTGCGGCACTTCTGGCCATGGGATCGCTGCGCCGCCTGCAGCGCCGGATCGATCCGCGCCGCGTGAATGGCGGGGTGTTCCTCGGCCTGAACGGTACGGTCGTGAAGTCGCACGGCTCGGCTGACGCCACCGGCGTCAGCGCCGCCGTCCGGCTCGCCGCGCAGCTTGCCCGGTCGAACTTCCGCGACCGTCTGGCGGCGCGGGTTGCCTCGGCCAGCCTTACCGTGCAGGATGCCCCGGCAGAGGGGAACGAGGGCGGGACTTCCGAATGACTGTGCGTGCCGTTGTCCGCGGTGTCGGGCACTATCTTCCTGCGCGCGTCGTTCCGAATTCCGAGTTCGAGGCCAGCATCGACACGACCGACGAATGGATCCGTACCCGGTCGGGCATCGAACGGCGCCACTTCGCAGCCGAAGGCGAGACGACGTCGGACCTTGCGGCCCAGGCCGCGACCGAAGCGCTCAAGGATGCAGGGCTGACGGCGGCCGATCTGGATGCCATCGTGCTGGCCACCTCGACGCCGGATCTGACCTTTCCCTCGGCCGCCACGATGGTTCAGGCGCGCATCGGCATGACGGGCGGCTTCGCCTTCGACATCCAGGCGGTCTGCGCCGGTTTCGTCTTTGCGCTGGCCAATGCCAACGCGCTGATCGTGTCGGGCCAGGCGCGGCGGGTATTGGTCATCGGCGCCGAAACCTTCAGCCGCATTCTCGACTGGACCGACCGCTCGACCTGCGTGCTGTTCGGTGACGGTGCCGGGGCCCTGATCCTGGAAGCCGCCGACGGCGCCGGAACCTCGGCCGACCGGGGCATCCTCGCCACCGACCTGAACAGCGACGGCACCCACCGCGACCTTCTCTATGTTGACGGCGGCGTCTCGACCACCGGCACCTCGGGCGTTCTCAGGATGCAGGGCAATGCCGTCTTCCGCCACGCGGTCGAGAAACTGGCCGACACCGCCCACGCCGCGCTCGACAAGGCCGGGCTCACCAGCGCGGACGTCGACTGGATCGTTCCGCATCAGGCCAACCTGCGCATCATCTCGGCCACCGCCCAGCGGATGCAGGTGCCGATGGAGCGTGTGGTCGTCACCGTTCAGGACCACGGCAACACCTCGGCCGCCTCGATCCCGCTGGCGCTGTCGGTCGGCAAGGACCGCGGCCAGATCAAGACCGGCGACCTGATCGTGACCGAGGCGATCGGCGGCGGTCTGGCCTGGGGATCGGTCGTTCTGCGCTGGTGAAATGCAGCCTGAAATGCGGCCTCCAAGTCATTGATATTGACACGGCTTTTTCTGCCCCTAATCTGCGCTGAACTGGCGCTGGGACCGCCTCGTTGCGGTCAGCCCAACAGGGGAGACGTCGATGAGCGAGAAAACACTGACGCGGATGGATCTCAGCGAGGCCGTTTTCCGCGAGGTCGGCCTCAGCCGCAACGAATCCGCCCAGCTTGTCGAGAAGGTGCTGCAGCACATGTCCGACGCTTTGGCCAAGGGCGAAACCGTCAAGATCTCGTCCTTCGGGACCTTCTCGGTCCGGTCCAAGTCGGCCCGGATCGGCCGCAACCCGAAGACCGGCGACGAGGTTCCGATTCACCCCCGTCGCGTCCTGACCTTCCGCCCGTCGCACCTGATGAAGGATCGCGTCGCCGCCGGAAACAAGGGCTAAGGCACCCCGCGCATGGACAAGTCCGCCGAGGCCTTCCGCACCATCAGCGAAGTGTCCGAGGCACTCGATACCCCCGCGCATGTCCTGCGCTTCTGGGAAAGCCGCTTTCCGCAGATCAAGCCCGTCAAGCGCGCCGGAGGCCGCAGGTACTACCGCCCGGCCGACGTCGCGTTGCTGGGCGGCATCCGCAAGCTGTTGCACGACGACGGCCTGACGATCCGCGGTGTGCAGAAGCTGCTCAAGGAACGCGGCGTCCGTTATGTCTCTGAAATGTCAGGATTCTCTGCGTCCGACATGATCGACGCCCCGGAGGATGGCGATGTCGCGTCTGACCTCCGGCAAGACCCGGCGGATGATGAGGTACTCGCCGCTGTCGCGGCCATTGCCCCGGTCGCCAAACTTCGGGCCGAACGGCCGTCGCCGGTCGCGCCCCCGCCTGAACCGGTCCAGGAGGCGCCGATGATTGTCGACGCGCCCGAATTGCCCTTCGGCTCTGTCGCGGCCTTCCCGCAGACGCCCCCTGCCCGGCCCGCCACCGCCTCGGCGCCGGCAGAAGTGCTTCAACCCGATGCTTCACCGCAGCCTGCCGCGGCGCTTCTGCGCGCCATGGACGCCCTGCGCGCCCGCGACAAGCGCGACGAACTGCGGTCGGTCTACGACCGCCTCAGCGCCCTGCGCAGCCGCATCTCCGGCGACGCCGGCCCCGGCTGAACGCGCACCTCTGTGACCCGCTTTTTGTCGCTTGCCCCTGCCATGATCTTCGGCCTATACACCCGCACGTCGGGCCGTAGCGCAGCCTGGTTAGCGCGTCCGTCTGGGGGGCGGGAGGTCGTGAGTTCGAATCTCACCGGCCCGACCAACATGAAACGCCCGTCCCCTTTCCCGGGGGCGGGCGTTCGTCTGAAAGGGTGTCCCTGATGTGGGCGAAAGGCGTTCTGGCCGACACGGCGATACGTGGCATGATCGACACCGGCGCCATCGCCGCGATTCAGCCCGTGACCGAGGTTCAGGTCCAGCCCGCCAGCCTTGACCTGCGGCTCGGCACCACGGCCTACCGCGTCCGGGCCTCGTTTCTTGCCGGTGCCGGAAACCGCGTCGCCGACCGCATCACCGAATTCGAGATGCACCGCGTCGACCTGTCGAACGGGGCCGTGCTTGAAAAGGGCTGCGTCTACATCATCCCGCTGATGGAACGGCTGGCCCTACCGCAGGGGATCACCGCCGTCGCCAACGCCAAAAGCTCGACCGGGCGGCTCGATCTTCTGACCCGCACCATCACCGACGGGGGAACCGAGTTCGACCGCATCCCCGACGGCTACACCGGCCCCCTCTTTGCCGAGGTCTGCCCGCGTTCCTTCTCGGTTCTGGTGCGACCGGGCATGCGCCTGAACCAAATCCGCTTCCGCTTTGGCCACTCCGTCCTGTCCGATGCCGACCTGCTCGCCCTGCACCGCAAGGACGGGCTTGTCAGCGGCGAGGCCGTGATATCAGACGGTCTCGGCTTTTCCGTGGACCTGCGGCCGACCGAGGGCACACTGGTCGGCTACCGCGCCAAGCCCCATACCGGGGTCATCGACCTCGACCGGATCGGCCACTACGCCGCCGCCGAGTTCTGGGAGGAAATCCGCACCGCCGAAGGTCGCGTCATCCTCGACCCCGGTGCATTCTACATTCTCGTCAGCCGCGAGGCGGTGACGATCCCGCCCGACTACGCCGCTGAAATGGCCCCCTATCTGGCCATGGTGGGCGAGTTTCGCGTCCACTACGCAGGCTTCTTCGACCCGGGCTTCGGCTATGCCCAGGCAGGCGGCGCGGGCTCTCGCGGTGTGCTCGAGGTGCGCTGCCACGAGGCACCCTTCGTCCTGGAACATGGCCAGGTTGTCGGGCGGCTCGTCTATGAACGCATGTCGGAACGCCCCGCCCAGCTTTACGGGTCGGGGCTGAAATCCAACTACCAGGGCCAGGGCCTCAAGCTCGCCAAGCACTTCCGCGCCGGCTGACCGGGTTCAGACCGCGGACAGCGACAGATCGCCTGTAACGGTCAGGAAGGCAAAGCCGTTGGGCCCAAGGTCCAGCGTCGTCTTGCGCAACTCTGCCGACAGGCCAAGGTCGATCCCCTCAATCCCTTCGACCGTCACCGCCATGCTCGCGGGCGACAGGTTGAACACGCAAAGCGTCCGTGCCCCCCGCCGGAAGGCGAAGAGCGGTTCGGGCAGGTCGATGAAGTCCGTGGCCCCGTCCATCAGGTCGTCCGACGCCTTCCGGAAGGCGATCATCCGGCGGTAGAACTCCAGCACCGAATCCGCCTTGCCTGCCTGCGTATCGGCGGCTACAGCGGCCTGCGGGGCCTTGACCGGCAGCCACGTCCTTGCCGCAGTCGAGAATCCCGCGTTCGGCGCGTCCTTTTCCCAGACCATCGGCGTGCGGCAGCCGTCGCGCCCGATCGGCTCGGGCCAGAAGTTGATGCCCTGCGGATCGACCAGTTCCTCGAACGCCAGTTCGGAATCGGTCTGGCCAAGCTCCTCGCCTTCCCAGATGTAGATCGACCCCTGGAACGACATCAGCAGCGCGCAGGCCTGTTTGGCCAGCACCTCGCGGCTGAGCCCGTGCTTCTCCCATCGCGAGACATGCCGCACGACATCGTGGTTCGAAAAGGCCCAGGCCGGCCAGCCGTTCGGCGCCCCGGCAAAGAAGTCGCCGATCTTGGTGCGGAAGTGCCTGGCCGTATAGTCATAGCCCATCATCTCGAAGGAATAGCACTGGTGCAGGCGCGCGCCTTTTGTGTATTCCCCCATCATTTCAATGGGGTGGTGGATTTCCCCCATCTCGCCCACCATCATCCGCGCGCCGAATTCGTCCGTCAGCTTGCGCATCCGCTCCAGCCAGCCAAGGTTCTCGGGCTGGTTCTTGGAAAACAGGTGGTACTGCATCCCGTAAGGGTTGCCCTCGGGCTTGTCCTTCACCCGGAAGTCGGCCGCGTCATCGCGCAGAAGCTTGTCGTGGAAGTAGTAGTTCACGGTATCCAGACGGAACCCGTCCACCCCGCGCTCCAGCCAGAAGCGCATGTTGGCCAGGTGATAGTCCTGCACCTCGGGATTGTGGAAGTTGAAGTCGGGCTGCTCGGCCAGGAAGTTGTGCAGGTAATACTGCCGCCGCCGCGCGTCCCATTGCCAGGCCGGGCCGCCAAAGACCGACAACCAGTTGTTGGGCGGCGTGCCATCGGCGCGGGGATCGACCCAGACGAACCAGTCCGACTTTGCGTTCTCGCGGCTCTGGCGGCTTTCGACAAAGGCCGGGTGCTTGTCCGAACAGTGCGAGTTCACCTGGTCGATCACCACCCTGACGCCGAGCCGATGGGCCACCTCGACCATGCGGTCGAAATCGGCCAGCGTGCCGAAATCCGGGTCCACGTCGCAATAGTCGCTGACGTCGTAGCCGAAGTCCTTCATCGGGCTCTTGAAGAAGGGCGACAGCCAGACCGCGTCGACCCCGAGGTCGGCCAGATAGGGCAGCCGCGAGGTGATCCCCGGGATATCACCGATCCCGTCGCCGTTCGAATCCATGAACGACCGTGGATAGACCTGATAGGTCACCGACCCGCGCCACCACTCCCGCGCCATCCCGCATCCTCCCTGACTGTGCTGACTGACCGAATTCCACATATCCAAAACGTTTGCAACGCAGTTTCCCCGGCGTTAGCCTGCTTGCCTGCGGCGCCTTTGCCACCTAGGGGTGTCAGGCCCGCAACAGGCAGGGATCACATGGTCACGCTCAAGGACATCTCGCGCAGTCTCGGCCTGTCGATCACGACAGTCAGCCGCGCGCTGAACGGATTCCCCGAGGTGAACGAGGAAACCCGCAAGCTCGTGGCTTCGCGCGCGGAAGAGCTCGGCTATCGCCCGAACAAGTTCGCCCAGAAACTGGTCACGGGACGCTCGGGCCTTGTGGGCATCGTGCTCAAGGCGCCGCCCGATCTTGTGATCGACAAGCTCTTCGTCGAGATGCTCACCGGGCTGTCCGCGGTCTTTTCGACGATGGACCGCGACTTCGTCCTGAACATCACCTCAGAGGCCGAGGAAATGACGGCGATCCGTCGCCTCGTGGCGCGCGGGACACTCGACGGCTTCATCCTGACCGAGCCGCGGGCCAATGACCCGCGCGTCGATTTCCTGACAGAGAAGGGCGCGCGCTTCGTGCTGCATGGCCGCGTCACCGGAAACGAGAGCTACCCCTTCTACGACATCGACAATATCGCGGTCGGAGCGGTCTCGGCCCGGCATCTCTTGTCGCTCGGCCATCGCCGCATCGCCTACCTGAACGGAACGCCGGACGCCTGCTATGCGCTGGAACGTCAGACCGGCTGGCTTGCGGCGCATGACCAGGCCGGCGTCGCGGTCGATCCGGCGCTGATGTTCTTCGGCCTTGGCACGGGCGATCACGGCAATGCCCTGCTGCACCGGCTGCTGGCGGGCCCCGACCGCCCGACGGCGGTGATCTGCCACAACACCCAGGTCGCGACCGAGGTCTATGCCGCCGCCGCCGATCTTGGCCTGCGGATCCCGGCTGACCTGTCGGTCGTGGCCCATGACGACGGCCTGCCCGGCATTGATGCCGCCGCCTTCGATCCGCCGCTGACCGTCACCAGTTGCCCGATCCGCCGCGCCATCGCGCCGCTTGCGCGCATCCTCGATGGCTGCATTGCGGGCGAGCCGCTGGACAAGCTGCAAGAGATCGACACCTTCGTCTTTCTCGACCGCGCCTCGACGGCAGCACCCGCCCCGGCGGGGCCGGGCGTCAGTCGCGCGCTCGCCCCGGCTGGCGGTCCCTGATCCTCAGGTCACCACGTCCGGTCCGGCCCGGCCCGTGCGGGCCTTGATCCCGGCCAGCGTCTCGGCTGCACGGATCACCGGGCCAAGCGCCTCCTGCACGTTACGGTCCAACCCCTCGGGCCCGGCCGTGTAGCGTTCCAGGTAAAGCCGCGCCGTCGCGCCTTCGGTGCCGGTCCCCGACAGGCGCAGGACGATCCGGCTGCCATCGGTGAAGATGATGCGCACGCCCTGCGCCCTTGAAACCGACCCGTCCACCGGATCGGTGTAGGCAAAGTCGTCGGCGCTGGCGATGGTCATGCCCTCGATATCGCGCCCCGGCAGCGACGGCAGCGACGCTCGCAGGTCCGCGATCATCGCATCCGCGGCAGCGGTCGGCAGCGCCTCGTAGTCATGGCGGCTGTAGTAGTTTCGCCCGTACTTCGCCCAATGCGCCGTCAGGATCTCGGCCACGCTTTCCTTGCGCACGGCCAGGATGTTCAGCCATAGCAGAACCGCCCAGAGCCCGTCCTTTTCTCGCACATGGTCGGACCCGGTGCCAAAGCTTTCCTCGCCGCACAGAGTCGCCCGGCCGGCATCAAGCAGGTTGCCGAAGAACTTCCAGCCCGTCGGGGTTTCGTACTTGCCAATCCCGAGCGCATCCGCGACCCGGTCCGCCGCGGCCGAGGTCGGCATCGACCGCGCCACGCCCTTCAGCCCCGCGCGATACCCCGGCGCCAGATGGGCATTCGCCGCCAGCACGGCAAGCGAATCCGACGGCGAGACATAGGTGTTCTGCCCCACGATCATGTTGCGGTCGCCATCCCCGTCCGAGGCCGCGCCGAAATCGGGCGCGTTCGCCCCGAACATCTCGTCCATCAGCTCCTTGGCCCAGACCGGGTTCGGGTCGGGGTGCATGCCGCCGAAATCGGGCAGCGGCACTTCGTGAACGACCGTCCCGGCCGCCGCGCCCAGACGCCCCTCAAGGATTGCCTTGGCATAGGGCCCGGTGACCGCGCACATCGAATCCATCCGCATCCGGAACCCGCCACGGAACATCGCGGCGATGGCGCCGAAGTCGAACAGGCTTTCCATCAGGGCCGCGTAATCCGCGACCGGATTGACGACCGAGACCTTCATCCCGTCCAGCACGCTGTCACCGATCACCGACAGGTCCACGTCGCCCGCGTCCGAGATGCGGTATTCCGTGATCTCCTTGGTGCGCGCGAACATCGCCTCGGTCACCGCCTCGGGCGCCGGGCCGCCGTTCGGCATGTTGAACTTCACGCCGAAGTCCTCGTTCGGCCCGCCGGGGTTGTGGCTCGCGGACATGATGATCCCGCCATCGGTCTTGTTCAGCCGGATCAGGTGGCTTGCCGCCGGCGTCGACAGGATCGCGCCCTGCCCCACGATCACCCGCGCCGCACCATTCGCCGCCGCCATCTTCAGGATGGTCTGGGCCGCACGGTCGTTGAAATAGCGCCCATCGCCGCCCAGAACAAAGGTCTTGCCCTTTGCCCCGCCGATGGCATCGAAGATCGCCTGCACGAAGTTTTCGAGATACCCGGGTGCCATGAACACCGGCGTCTTCTTCCGCAGGCCCGATGTCCCCGGCTTCTGTCCCTCGATGGGCCGCGTCGCGATTACCTGAGCGGTCATGTCTTTCCTCCCCCGGCCGCAACGGCCTCTTTCGTGAATACCATCACCGAATGCGCCTCGCAGGCAATGGTCGCGGTCGCCACCGCGATCTCGGCCGCCTCGGGGCGGTGCGTGTCCAGAATCCGCGTCCAGCCCGTGCCGGGCAGGGTCACGTGGCAAAAGGCCCCGGCATTGAACACGCAATAGATCGCTTCGCCCCCGGCCTCGCCTGCCGGGCCCTCCTCGGCCCCCCGGATCTCGACGCAGAGCGTCTTCCAGTGCGGGTTGTTCCAGTCCTCGGGCGAGGGCTCATGCCCGTCGGGCTTGCGCCAGATCAGGTCGCGCACGCCGTCCTGCGCGCGGACGCGGCTGTGCAGGAACCGGCGTTGGCGCAGCACGGGGTGATCGCGCCGGAGCGCGATGACCCGGCGCACGAAGGCCAGCATCGTCGCATCCGCCGCTGTCCAGTTCAGCCAGGTCGTCGGATTGTCCTGCGCATAGGCGTTGTTGTTGCCGCCCTGGCTGTGCCCGATCTCGTCGCCCGCCAGCAGCATCGGCGTGCCCTGCGCCAAGAGCAGCGTCGCCAGCATGTTGCGCTTGCGCTGCGCCCGCGCCGCCCGGATCACCTTGTCCGTCGTCGGCCCTTCAAACCCCATGTTGTCCGAATGGTTGTTCGAGTGCCCGTCGCGGTTGTCCTCGCCATTCGTGGCATTGTGCTTGTGGTTGTAGCTGACGACATCCTCTAGCGTGAAACCGTCATGCGCGGTCACGAAATTCACACTGGTTGTCGCCGCGCGCCCCGCCTTGTCGAACAGTTCTGCCGACCCGAGCAGGCGCTTGGCCAGATCCGCCGTGCTGCCGTGGTCGCCCCGCCAGAACCGCCGCACGTCATCGCGGAAGCGGTCATTCCACTCCAGGAACGGGTGCGGGAAATGCCCCAGCTGATAGCCGCCCGGCCCCACGTCCCAGGGCTCGGCAATCAGCTTCACCCGCGCCAGCACCGGGTCCTGCCGGATCGCGTCGAGGAACCCGCCCGAGGGGTCGAACCCGTAGGATTCCCGCGCGAGCGTCGTCGCAAGGTCAAAGCGGAACCCGTCGACATGGCAGGTCTCGACCCAGTAGCGCAGGCTGTCCATCACCAGCCGCAGCACCATGGGATGCGCCAGGTTCAGCGTATTGCCGACGCCCGTGTCGTTGACATAGTGCCGTCCGCCCTCGGTCAGGCGATAATAGCTGCGGTTGTCCAGCCCCCGGAACGACAGCGTTGGCCCGAAGGCGTCCCCCTCGCCCGAGTGGTTGTAGACAACATCAAGGATCACCTCGATCCCGGCAGCATGGAAGCGGCGCACCATCGCCTGGAATTCCCACAGCGCATTCTGGCTGAGGTAACGCGGCTCGGGCGCGAAGAAGCCGATGGTCTGATAGCCCCAGTAGTTCTTCAGCCCCCGCATAACCAGAAAGCGGTCGTCGACAAAGGCCTGCACCGGCAAAAGCTCGACCGCCGTGATCCCGAGCTTCACGAAGTGCTCGATCACCGGATCGGAGGACATGCCCAGGAACGTGCCCCGCAACCCCTCGGGCACGCCGGGGTGAAGGGCAGTCATCCCCTTCACATGCGATTCCATGATTACCGTCTCGGCCTGCGTCCGCCGCGGCGGGGCGTCGTTCTCCCAGGTAAAGCTCGTGTCGGTGACGACCGACTTCGGCACGGCAAAGGCGCTGTCGCGGGCGTCAAAGCTCAGGTCGCCCCGCGGGCTGCCGATCCGGTAGCCCATCAGCGCGTCAGACCATTTCAGTCGACCGTCCAGCATCC
>JBJOQI010000059.1:0-8329 GCA_046050045.1 Pseudomonadota bacterium
TTGCCGAGGAAACACAGGGGCAGCGTCAGGGCCGAGGCCCAGATCGTCCCCCAGCTGACCAGCCCGTGCCACCAGTAGAGCGGCGCAGAGTAAAGATCGAGCAGCGGGAAATAGGCCACCAGCGTCGCCCGGAAGGTCGCGGCCGCGATCGGCTGCGCGGCAAAGAAGGCCGCGACCGGAAGCCCCCCCATCCCCGGCGCATTGGCCAGGCCCGACACCACCCCCGCCGCCAGCGTCCCGCCACCGCCAACCGCGCCCTTCATCCGCCAGCCCGCCAGCAGGATGGCACACATGCACAGGATGTAGACCGAGATCACCGCCCGCGCGGCATCCTCGGGGATACCCGTCAGCGCCCAGAGGCCGATGGGCAGCCCCACCGCCGCCCCGGCCATCAGCCAGCCCACACGGCGCCAGTCAACATCGCCGCCCACGCCCTTCCAGGCCTGCGCCGACATCGCGCTTTCCAGGATCACCACCACCGCCACGAAATGCAGCGGGTTCGTCACGACCCCTGCCCCAGCAATGGCCAGCGCCGAAAAGCCGAAACCAGACTAGCCCCGCACGAAGGCCGCGATCACCACGACCAGTGCAATCCACAGCGCGCCCGGTACCGACAGGTCGAAGGGCAGCGTCATGGTCTTTCCCCCTGCGCGATCCGCGCCTCGAACCCGTCGATGACCGGCAGCAGGTCCGCGACCCCGTCGATCACCACATGCGCCCCGGCCTGCCGCAGTTCGGCCCGCGCCCGTTCGGCCCGTTCCGCAAACTCCACCGGCGGCAACGCCGCGGTCGCGTCCACCGTCAAGCCAAAGGCATTGCCGGTCAGCGCCACGCCCACGGTCCAGCACCCGGCGTTCAGCCCCTCGGCAATGCCCACGGGGGTATCGTCGACCTTGACCGCGCGCCAGGCCGGCCAGACGCCAAGTTCGGCGAAGGTCCGGTACATCATCAGGGGCGCCGGCCGCCCCTCGGCCAGATCGCCCGCGCAGACCAGGCTGTCGGGCACGAAACCCTGCGCTGCCGCCTCGGGCAGCACCTCGGCCATGATCTCGCGCACATAACCCGTCGTGGTGCCGATCTTCAGCCTCCGCGCACGCAGTGCCGCCACCACCTCGACCGCGCCGTCGATCATGCGGGAATGGTCGCGCACCGCCGCCACATTCGCGGGCACAAAGGCCGCGTAGACCCGGTCGATTGCCGCTTCGTCCGGGGCCACGCCGTAGCGCGCCTGCCACTGCGCCGCGACCCGCGGCAGCGCCAGCAGCGCAGCCACGTGGTCGCGCTTGGCACGGCCCATCGGCCCCCGCGCCTCGTCCACCGTCAGGGCGATCCCGAACCCGGCAAAGGTCCTCACGAAGGCCCCCATCGGCGCAAGGCTGCCGTGGTCGATCAGCGTGCCCGCCCAGTCGAAGACGACGGCGCGCAACTCACCCTGCATAGCCCGCGCCCCGCCCGGCCCGGCCGGTCACGCCCCCCTCTGGGGCACCATGTCGGCGGCGCTGATCCCTGCCACCTCGACCGGCTTCTTCATCGCATCACGGCGGAAGGGCTCGCCCAGTTCCTGGTTGATCATCGCCTCGATCAGCGTGGTACGCCCATGCTTCATCTGGTCGTCGATGGCTTTCCGCAGCGCGGCGGTCAGTTCGTCCATCGTCCGCGCCACCACGCCTTGCAGCCCGCAGGCCGTCGCAATGCCGGCATAGCTCACCTGCTCGTCAAGCTCGGTGCCGACGAAGTTGTCGTCGAACCACAGCGTCGAGTTCCGCTTTTCCGCGCCCCACTGGTAGTTGCGGAACACGACCTGCGTGATCGCGGGCCATTCCTTGCGCCCGATGGCGGTCAGTTCGGTGACCGCAATGCCGAAGGCGCCGTCGCCCGAAAAACCCACGACCGGAGTATCCGGGCAGGCGATCTTGGCCCCGACGACAGAGGGCAGGCCATAGCCGCAGGGCCCGAACAGGCCCGGCGCCAGGTATTTCCGCCCGGCCTCGAAGGTCGGATAGGCATTGCCGATGGCGCAGTTGTTGCCGATGTCGCTGCTGATGATCGCCTCTTTCGGCAGCGCCGAGGTGATCGCGCGCCAGGCCATGCGCGGGCTCATCCATTCGGGTTTCGCGGCCCGCGCGCGGCTGTTCCAGGTCGTGCCCGGATCGTCGTCCTCGTGGTCCATGCCGGCAAGCTGCTGCGCCCAGCGCGATTTCGTGGTGGCGATCGTGGCCTTGCGCTCGGCCCGGCCCGCGTCGCCCGCATGGTCGCCAAGCCGGGCAAGGATGCCCTCGGCCACCGCCCTGGCATCGCCCACGATCCCGACCGCGACGCGCTTGGTCAGGCCGATGCGGTTGGGGTTGATGTCCACCTGGATCACCTTGGCCTCCTTCGGCCAGTAGTCCAGCCCATAGCCCGGCAGGGTCGAGAAGGGGTTCAGCCGCGTGCCCAGCGCCAGTACCACGTCAGCCTTCTGGATCAGCTCCATCCCCGCCTTCGACCCGTTGTAGCCCAAGGGCCCGGCAAACAGCGGATGCGATCCGGGGAAGGCGTCGTTGTGCTGGTAGCCCACGCAGACCGGCGCATCGAGCCGCTCGGCCAGCTTCATGCTCGCCGGGATCGCGCCCCCGATGACCACGCCCGCGCCATTCAGGATGACCGGGAACGTCGCCCCCGACAGCAGCGCCGCCGCCTCGGCCATGGCGGCCTCGCCACCCGACGGGCGCTCGAACTCGACCATCGCGGGCAGGTCGATGTCGATCACCTGGGTGAAGTAGTCGCGCGGAAAGTTGATCTGCGCCGGGGCCGACTGGCGTTTCGCCTGAAGGATCACGCGGTTCAGCACCTCGGCAGTGCGCGAGGGGTCGCGGACCTCTTCCTGATAGCAGACCATGTCCTTGAACAGCGCCATCTGCTCGACTTCCTGGAACCCGCCCTGCCCGATGGTCTTGTTCGCCGCCTGCGGCGTGACCAGAAGCAGCGGGGTGTGGTTCCAGTAGGCGGTCTTGACCGCGGTGACGAAGTTGGTGATGCCCGGCCCGTTCTGCGCGATCATCATGCTCATCTTGCCGGAGGCGCGGGTGTAGCCATCCGCCATCATCCCGCCCGAACCTTCGTGGGCGCAGTCCCAGAAGGTGATGCCCGCCTTGGGGAAAAGGTCGCTGATCGGCATGAAGGCCGAGCCGATGATGCCAAAGGCATCGGCAATCCCGTGACGCTGGAGGACCTTCACGAAGGCTTCTTCGGTGGTCATTTTCATGGCGGTGCTCCTTGCTGCTTCCTGCCTGTTCTACCTGCCGGGCCTGACCCGCCGTAGGGCCAGCGCGCTCGGTCGGTTATGGCCAGATGGGGTGACGTCTCGCTCCTGCCGGGTCCAGGGGTCAAGTCTTAACGATCAGTGAAACCCGCAACTCAACTCCTTGATTCCATTAAGGCCGGGGCGGCGTCCCGACTCGGGACGCTCCTCATCCCTGCCGGATCGCGTCCGCGATGATCGCCACCCCTTCGGCGATCTTGCCCTGCGGAATCGAGGAATAGGCCAGCCGGTAGAAATTCCGCCGCTCCAGCCCGCCCGTCGCGACCGGCACGAAGAAGGCGCGCCCCGGCTCGATCAGCACGCCGCGTGATCGCAGGCGCTGCGCAAGGGCCTCGGTGTCCACCCCCTCCGGCGCCGCCATCCAGAAACTCGACCCGCCCGAGCCGCCCTGCCCCGCGATGGTCAGCCCGTTGGCACGGATCGCCTCCTCCATCGCCGCGCGCCTGCGCCGGTAGGCCGCCGCCATCCGGTTCAGCATGGCATCGTAGTGCCCGAGGCTGAGGAAATAGGCCAGCGTCCGCTGCACATGCCCCGGCGGGTGCCGCAGCACCACCGCCCGCAGCGCCCGAGCCTCGCGGATGAAGGCCTCCGACGCGACCAGATAGCCCAGTCGCAACCCCGGAAACACCGACTTCGAGAACGACCCCACATGGATCACCCGCCCCTCGCGGTCCAGCGACTTGAGCGAGGGCGAGGCCGCCTTGAGGAAGCTCATCTCGAACTCGTAATCATCCTCGACGATCAGGAAGTCCTCGGCCGCCGCCCGCCCCAGCAGCGCCTCGCGCCGCTCGACCGGCATGGTGGCGTTGGTCGGGCTCTGGTGACTCGCCGTGGTCAGCACCAGATCGGCCCCCGCCGCGATCGCGCCCGGCGGCAGGCCCGCGTCATCCACATCGACCGCCTCGACCGAACAACCCGTCTCGGCCAGAATCGCCCGCAGCCCCGGATAGCAGGGATTCTCCAGCACCGCCCGCCGCCCCGGCCCCAGCAGCAGATGCGCCGCGATCCACAGGCCGTTCTGTGCCCCCATCGTCAGCAGGATCTCTCCCGGCCCCGCCGTGATCCCCCGCCGCGGCAGGATCGAGCGGCGGATGTAGTCGATCAGCAGCGGGTCGTCGCGCTCATAGTAGTCCGAGGTCAGCGCCTCGAAATCCCGCAGGCCCAGCGCCCGCAGCGCGCATTGCCGCCAGTTCTGGTGGTCGAACAGCGTCGCGTCGGCCTGCCCGTAGATGAAGGGAAAGGGATAGGACCGCCAGTCATCGGGTTTCTCGACCCGCGGCAAGCCGGAAAACCGCCGGGCCAGCGCCTTGCCCCAGTCGACCGTCTCGGCCCGCGACGGCAGGGTGCCGAAATCCGGCTGCTTCGGCGCGCTGTCGGACACGAAATACCCCGACCGCCCCCGCGCCGTCAGGTAATCACCGGACACCAGTTCGGTATAGGCCAGCGTCACCGTAATCCGGCTGACCCCCAGGTGCCGCGCCAGTCCGCGCGATGAGGGCATGCGTTCGCCCGCCCGGAACCGGCCGGTGACGATCCCCTCGCTGACCATCGCCTGGATCTGCTGTTGCAGCGTGCCGACCGCTCCCGGGGCAAGGTAGAAGGCGTCTGGAGGAACCGGCATCGGCTGGACCTAAAGGGGCGAACCGCCCTAGGTCCAGTCTGACAACGCCAGCCGCGCCCCGTCAACCTGTCAGCCGAAGACCCGCCCCAGCGCCCCGTCGATGGCATCGGTGATCGCGTCGATGTCGGCGGGCGTCGCGATCAGCGCAGGCGACAGGCAGAGCGTGTTGTTCAGCCCGGGGATCGAGCGGTTGGTCATCCCGATGATGACGCCCTGGCTGTTGCAGTCCGCCACGACAGCCGCCACCTTCTTTTCGTCGGCGGGCTCCTTCGTCGCCCGGTCCGCGACCAGTTCCGCCCCGCAGAACAGCCCCTTGCCGCGCACGTCACCGACGACCCGGTGCCTTTCCATCAGCCCCTGAAGGTTCGCCACCAGCCGGTCGCCCATGGCCAGCGTGTTCTCCAGCAGCCCCTCGTCCTCGATGATCCGCATGTTCTCCAGCGCCGCCGCCGGACCCGAGGTGCAGCCGCCAAAGGTCGAGATGTCGCGGAAGTAGCTCATCGGGTCGCTCGGGTCGTCCTTGAACAGCTCGAAGACGGCCTCGGTCGTGACGGTGCAGGAAATCGCGGCATAGCCCGAGGCCACGCCCTTGGCCATCGTCACGAAGTCGGGCTTGATGCCATAGTGCTGGTAGCCGAACCAGGTACCCGTCCGGCCCACGCCGCAGACCACCTCGTCGATGTGCAGCAACACGTTGTATTTCTTGCAGATCTCCTGCACCCGTTCCCAGTAGCCCCTGGGCGGCACGATGACGCCCCCGCCCGCCGTCACCGGCTCCAGCACGATCGCGCCCACGGTATCGGGGCCTTCGCGCAGGATCACCTCCTCGATCGCATCCGCCGCCCGCTCGCCATAGTTCTCGACGTCCCACTGCTTGCGGTACTCAAGGCAGTGCGGGACCATCACGAAGCCATCGGGGAAGGGCCCGTACTGCATCGCCCGCTCGGGCTGGCCCGCCGTCGCCAGCGCGGCGATGGTCGTGCCGTGATAGTCGCGCTCGCGATACAGGATCTTCCACTTCCGGCCGCCATGATGCTTGTGCGCGATCTGGCGCACCATCTTGTAGACCTTCTCGTTCGCCTCGGAGCCCGAGTTCGAATAATAGACCCGGCTCATCCCCGGCATCTTCGAGATCAGCCGTTCGGCAAACAGCGCCCCGGGGATCGACCCCGCCGCACCCGCGAAATAGTTCATCCGGATCAGCTGGTCGCGCACCGCATTGGCGATGCTCTCGCGCCCGTAGCCCACGTTCACCGTCCATACCCCGCCGGACACGGCGTCGATGTGCTCCTTGCCCTTGGCATCCCAGACCCGCATCCCCTTGCCCTCGACGATCACGCGCGGATCGATCGACTCGAAGGGCTTGTGCTGGATCAGGTGGTGCCAGACATGGGCACGGTCGGCCTCGACGACATGGCTGATGTCGTTGGTCTGCAGGGGCTTGTTCATGGGTATGGTCCCGGAGTGAAGGTCGGGCGCATCATCGCGCGGGCGCGCCGACCGCCGTAGGGCCAGATCAACCGCGCCGCTAGGACCAGAAACGGGATCGGGCGCCGCCGCGCCCGACCGGGGCGAGGGGCGCTGCCCCTCGCGCACCCCGGAGTATTTGGATCAAGATGAAGGGCATTCATCTTTCCTTCACCATGTATCGGGACCCTCACCGCGCGGTACAGGCGGGAGCGCCGATGACCGCTCAAGGTGAAGGCGCCCCGACTTCCACCGAAGGCGGGGCGCTGCACCTTCATCTTGACCGAAATACTCCGGGGTGTGGGGCAGAGCCCCACGAACCTCAAGCGCGGATGCGGGCCCCCGACGGATCATGGAACGGCGCGAGACCGATCCGCGCGCCACAGACCTCGGACGCCACGACCAGTTCGTAGCGCCCGTCGGTCAGGAAGGCGTCGCTGACCCCACCCGGATTGCGGACATAGCCGTAGCCGACCGGGCGTCCCAGCGTATAGCCGAACCCGCCCGAAGTCAGATAGCCGACCGGCTCACCATTGCGCAGGATCGTCTCGCGCCCGACCAGCACCACCTCGGGGTTGTCGAGCACGAAGCCCGCGAAGCGTTTCGTCAGCGGCCTTTCTGCCGCCGCCTCCAGCGCCGCGCGGCCGATGAAGTCGATGCCGCTCTTCATCTTCACCGCCCAGCCGAGGCCTGCCTCGAAGGGCGTATCGTTGGGCGTGATGTCGGACGACCAGGCGCGATAGCCCTTTTCCAGCCTGAGCGATTCCAGCGCGCGGTAGCCCACGGGGCGCAGGTCGGGCGAGGCGGCGGCAAGCGCGTCATAGACCGCGCCCATCGCGTCCAGCGGCACATGCAGTTCCCAGCCAAGCTCGCCCACATAGGTCACGCGCAGCGCCCGGACGACGCTTCCCGCTACGTCGATCTCGCGCAGATGGCCAAAGGGGAAGCCCGCGTTCGACACATCCGCCGCCGTCACCCGCGCCAGAACCTCGCGCGCCATCGGCCCCATCAGGCTGAGCGTGCCCCAGCCCTCGGTCACGTCCTCGATCCCGGCATCCCCGTCCAGATGGTCCGCGATCCAGCCCAGGTCATGGGTGCGGAAGCCCGTTCCGGTGACGATGTAGAACCGGTCCTCGGCCAGCCGGGCCACGGTCAGGTCGGCCTCGATCCCGCCACGGGTGTTCAGAAGCTGGGTATAGGTCAGCCGCCCCATATCCCGCGCCACCCGGTTGGCGCAGATGCGCTCCAGCGCCGCCGCCGCACCCCGGCCCGTCACCTCGTACTTGGCAAAGGACGACTGGTCGAACACGCCCACCTTTTCGCGCACATGGGCGTGCTCGTCGCCCACCGGCCCGAACCAGTTCTGCCGCCCCATCGAATAGACATCGCGCGGCTCGCTCCCCTTGGGCGCGAACCAGTTCGGACGCTCCCACCCGAGCTTCGAGCCGAAGACCGCCCCTGCCTCCTTCAGCCGCCCGTAAAGCGGCGAGGTCAGAAGCGGCCTGCCGCTGTCGTATTCCTCGTGCGGGAAGGCCACGGTGTAGTGCTTGCCATAGGCCTCGCAGGTCCGGGCGTTCACCCAGGCGCGGTCGCGGTGCATGTCCGAAAACCGCCGAATGTCGACTGTCCAGAGATCCAAGGGCGCCTCGCCCCGCATCGCCCAATCCGCCAGCACCCAGCCTGCGCCGCCACCCGAGGCGATGCCAAAGGCGTTGAAGCCCGCCCCCACGAACATGTTGGGGCATTCGTTCGCCCGGCCCAGGATGAAGTTCCCGTCGGGTGTGAAGCTTTCCGCCCCGTTGATCATCTGCTTGACGCCCACGTTTTCCAGCGCCGGCACCCGGGCAATCGCCTGCTCCAGATGCTGGGCGAAGTGGTCGTAGTCGTCGTCGAACAGCCGGAACTCCCAGTCATCTGGCACGTCCCCCGTGGTCCAGGGC
>JBJOQI010000060.1:0-8535 GCA_046050045.1 Pseudomonadota bacterium
TCCGGCCACATTCGCTCCATGTCAGGGTCCCATTGAGGGATCACAGCGGAAACGTAGCTGCAAAAGGCTTCCCTCGGTGCCGTGCCAAAATAGCCCCCACCCAGTGTGCGGCACCGAGGTCTTTCCTTCCCTTGCGCACGGGCTTTCCTTCGCCGGACAGCCGACCTAGCCTGATCGGCGAAGGCAGGGGGAAGGCATGCGCGATTTCCAGTTTCCCGGGCGCTCGCCCGTCTATGCCACGAACGGGATGGTGGCGACCTCGCATCCGCTGGCGGCGCAGGCCGCGCTGGGCGTGTTGCAGCAGGGCGGCAATGCCGCCGATGCCGCGATTGCCGGGGCGGTCCTGCTGGGTGTCTGCGAGCCGCAGATGACCGGGATCGGCGGTGACTGCTTCGTGCTGGTGAAGCCCGCGGGGCAGGACGGCATCCTGGCGCTGAACGGGTCGGGCCGGGCCCCGGCGGGCCTCTCGGCGGCGGCGCTGCGGGCCCGGGGCCAGACGACGGTGGGCACCGAAAGCGCCGATGCGGTGACGATCCCCGGGGCGGTCGACGCCTTTTGCGCGCTGTCGGACCGGTTCGGGCGACTCGGGCTCGATGCCGTGCTGGACCCCGCGATCGGGTACTTCGAGGCGGGGGTGCCGGTTGCGCCGCGTGTAGCCCTTGACTGGGTTTCTGATGCGGTGCGGCTGAATGCCGACGGGGCACGCCACTATCTCAAGGCGGGTGCGGCCTACCGGACGGGCGAGGTCTTTGCCCTGCCCGGCCAGGCCGAGGTGCTGCGCCGGATCGCCCGCGATGGCCGGCGGGCGTTCTACGAGGGCGAGGTGGCCGAGGACATGCTGGCGGCGCTTCGCGCGGCGGGCGGCACGCATGGACCGGAAGATTTCGCGGCCACCGCCTGCGACTGGGTGGACCCGGTCAGCGGAACCTATGGCGGGCAGCGGCTTGTCGAGCACCCGCCGAACGGCCAGGGGGCGACGGCGATCCTTCTGCTCAACATCCTGTCGCAGTTCGACCTGGGCGCGATGGACCCCTACGGGGCCGACCGGGCGCATGTCGAGGCCGAGGCGACAAAGCTCGCCTATGATGCGCGCAACCGCTTCATCGCCGACCCCGGCCACATGACGCGGCTGGACCACATGCTTGCGCCCGGCACGGCTTCGGCGCTGGCCGGGCTGATCGACATGAAGCGCGCCATGGCCGTGCCGCCGCCGGGGGCCGAGGCGGTGCACCGCGACACGATCTACATCACCGTGGTCGACCGCGACCGCATGGCGGTGTCGCTGATCTATTCGATCTACTTCGGCTTCGGATCGGGCATCGCCAGCCCGAAGTTCGGCATCTTGCTGCAGAACCGCGGGGCGGGCTTCACCCTGACCGAGGGCCACCCGAACGAGGCGGCGGGCGGCAAGCGGCCGATGCACACGATCATTCCGGGTTTCCTGAACGGCCCGGGCCGGAGCATGCCCTTCGGCGTGATGGGCGGGGCCTACCAGCCGGCCGGGCATGCGCGGTTCGTGACCAACCACCTGGTCTGGGGGATGGACCCGCAGGCGGCGATGGACGGGCCGCGCTGTTTTGCCGACGGCGCCCTGCTGAAGGTCGAGCGCGGCTATTCCGACCGGGTGCGGCTGGACCTTGCGGCGCGGGGTCACGGGGTCGTCGTGCCGGACCAACCCCTCGGCGGGTCGCAGGCGATCCTGATCGACGAGTCGACCGGCGTTCTGACCGGCGGGTCGGACCCGCGCAAGGACGGCTGTGCGATCGGATACTGAGTGCGGCGGGTGTTCAGTTCAGCTGGAACTGGATCGGATAGACGCCGTCGTCGAAGTCACCGAACAGGTCAGGCAGGTCCGGGTGATCGACGGGCTGGCCCGAGTAGTCCGGGACAAGGTTCTGCTCGGACACATAGGCCACGTAGTAGCTCTGGTCGTTTTCGGCGAGCAGGTGGTAGAACGGCTGGTCCTTCGAGGGGCGGCTTTCCTCGGGGATGGCATCGTACCATTCCTCGGTGTTGGAAAACATCGCATCGACGTCGAAGACGACACCCCGGAAGGGATGCTTGCGGTGCCGGAGCACCTGTCCGATGTGATATTTCGCGCGTGTCGCCAACATGACATTGCTGCCCCCGGGTTTGGAACGTAATCCCGCAAGGGTGGAAATGTCCATGAAGCAAGCAGAAAACGGCGGAAACAATCTGTGGACCTCGCCCTTACAGTCCTGACCATCGTCGCACCCGTCTTCCTGTTGGCGGCGGTGGGTTTTGCCTGGGTCAGGGCGGGCTTCGACTATCGGGTCGAGTTCGTGACACGGCTGTCGATGACCCTGTCGGTGCCCTGCCTGATCTTCGTGGCGCTGATGCGGACCGAGGTCGAGCCCGCGGCGCTGGCCACGATTTCGGTCGCGGCGCTGGCGGCCTATCTGGTGCTGACGGCCGCGTTCTGGGGCGTGGTGCGGGCGACCGGGATCGACAGCCGGACCTTTCTTGCGCCGCTGATCTTCGGCAATACCGGCAACATCGGGCTGCCGCTGGCGCTGTTCGCCTTTGGCGATACCGGGCTTGGCCTGGCGGTCGTGGTCTTTGCGGTGATGGGGGTGATGTCCTTCACCTTCGGGATCTGGCTGGTGACGGGGGGCGGCTCGCCCCTGCGGGTGCTGAAGGAGCCGCTGGTGGGCGCGACGCTGGTCGGGGCGCTGTTCCTCTGGCAGGGCTGGCAGACGCCCCTGTGGCTGACCAATACGCTGGAACTGGCCGGGCAGATGGCGATCCCGCTGATGCTGATCACGCTGGGCGTGGCGGTGGCGCGGCTGCATCCCAAGGGGCTGGTGACGGCGTTGTGGCTGAGCCTGCTGAAGGTTGCGCTGTCGACGGGTGTCGGCTGGGCGGTGGGCGGGTGGTTCGGGCTGACGGGCGTGCCGCTGGCGGTGCTGGTGCTGCAGGTCGCGACGCCGGTGGCCGTGACCTCGTACCTGATCGCCGAGAAATACCAGGCCGATGCCGAAAGCGTGGCGGGGCTTGTGGTTGTCTCTACTCTCGTCTCGGTTGTGGCGCTGCCACTTCTGCTCGCCGTTCTTCTGTAAGGTTGCAGCTTTGTGATTTTCTTGGCCGGCGATTTCCCGTATCCTGCCCGGCAAAACGAAGAAAAGAACGAGCATGCGAGGCAGTATGAAGAGGCTCCCGCCCCTTTTGGCGTTGATGTTGCTGTTGGTATCCTGCGGCGGGAACTATTCGGCCCCCCGGAACCTTGACGACGCCTGTTCCATCGTCAGCCAGCGCCCCAGCTACCTGCGGGCGATGAAGGCGACCGAGCGCCGCTGGGGCGTGCCGGTCCATGTGCAGATGGCAACGATCTACCAGGAATCGAAATTCATCGGGAATGCGCGCACCCCGCACCGCTTTGCGCTGGGGGTGATCCCGATGGGGCGGCAGAGCTCGGCCTATGGCTACAGCCAGGCGATCGACGGGACCTGGGACGACTACAAGGACGACGCCGGCCGCTTCGGGGCGCGGCGCGACCGGATCGAGGACGCCACCGACTTCATGGGCTGGTACATGGACGAGACCGAGGAAAAGCTCGGCATCTCGAAATGGGACGCGACGAACCAGTACCTCGCCTATCACGAGGGGCGGAGCGGCTATGCCTCGGGCAGCCACAACGGCAAGGCCTGGCTTTTGCGCGTGGCCGACGAGGTTGGCGCGCGGGCCGAGGTCTATCGCCAGCAGCTGACGGCCTGCGGCAAGGTCTGAGCGGGCCGCCCACCCTGGCCGCCCACCCTGGCCGCCCGTCCTAGCCGCCGATGCGGCGCTGGGTTTCCATCTCGATCGAGAAGAGCGAGGGGGGATAGGTGTTTCCCGTCGTCAGCGAGTCCAGCACGACCTCGGTTCCCTGGCCGAGGTCGTCGGTGACGATCCACTTCACCAGTACCGGCCCCGGCGCGAAGTAGAGCGTGATGGTGCCGTAGTCGGGGTTCTCGGGGTCCTGCGCGGTGACGGTGGTCAGGCCGTCCACCTCGCCATGCGCCACGACCATGCGGGCGGTGTCGAGGTTCACGCGGTCGCCGAGGATCAGGTTCAGCGGCGTGCGCTTCAGCGGGTACTGCTCGGGCGGCTGGTTCGACTTGGGGTCGTAGATCGCGACCTGGCGGCCCGAGGCCAGCACCAGCGTCCGGTCGGGCGGCTGGTATTCGAAGCGCATCCGGTTCGGACGGTGGATATAGAGCGTCCCGCCCGAGGTGGTGCCGTCGGAATTGACCTGGGTGAAGGTCGTCTCGGCCGTCGTCAGCCCGTTCAGATAGGCCGAGAGGGTGGCGAGGCTGATCTTCTCGGCCGCGGCCGGAAGGGCCGAGAGCGCGAGAAGGGCGGGGACGAGAAGAAGGCGGGTCAGGGTCATGCGGATGATATAGGGGATGTTGGCCGGGGGCGCGAGGCCGGGCGGATCAACAGGCGGAGAGGTGCCTGTGAAGGGCGTCCCACGGTGGGACACCGCACCAGATCAAGGGATTTCAAGGGGTTGGTGGCGCTGATTAGGGATCCGTTAGGGATTGGCCCCTAACCGCGCCGGGCGGCGTCGATGGCGGCCACGTCGATCTTGCCCATCGTCATCATCGCGGCAAAGGCCCGCTGCGCCTCGGCCCCGCCAGCGGCCATCGCCTCGGTCAGGGTGCGCGGCGTGATCTGCCAGTTCAGGCCCCAGCGGTCCTTGCACCAGCCGCAGGCGCTTTCCTGCCCGCCGTTGCCGACAATCGCGTTCCAGTAGCGGTCGGTTTCGGCCTGATCGTCGGTCGCGATCTGGAACGAGAAGGATTCGGACTGCGGGAACACCGGCCCGCCGTTGATGGCGATGCAGGGGATGCCCGCGACGGTGAAGTTGACCGTCAGCACCTGCCCCGCCCGGCCGCCCGGAAAGTCATCGGGCGCAAGCGTCACGCCATCGACCGAGGAATCGGGGAAGGTTTCGGCGTAGAAGCGGGCCGCAGCCTCGGCATCGGAGTCGAACCAGAGGCAGATGGTGTTTTTGGGGATGGGCATGGGGTGGGCCCTTTCGGTGGGGGGTGGGATGGCGAGACAGGATAACGCAGAACCGTGGGAAAGGGTTCCCTTCCTGAACCGAGGGGCAGCGCCCGTCCGGGGTGGGCGCCGGGGCGGGGACGGTCAGCGCTTTATGCTGCGGCATCTCCTGCCGGTTTTCCCGGGCCTGACGTCTGGGAAGCGCCCGCCCATGGGGCGGACGGGCGCTGGCCCGGGGGCGCTGACGCGCCGTTCCCCGGGCCGAAAGGCGCGCGACGCGTCATGATAGCGGACCGCGCGGACTGCCTTTGCCTGACCGCATGAGCAGCGCTCACCCCTCGGGAACCAGAATCTCCCGCTTGCCCACGTGGTTCGCCGCCGACACCACGCCCTGCTCTTCCATCTGCTCCACCAGCCGTGCGGCCTTGTTGTAGCCGATGCCGAGCTTGCGCTGGATGTAGCTGGTCGAGACCTTGCGGTCGCGCAGGACCACGGCCACCGCCTGATCATACAAAGCGTCGTCGCCGCCCTCGGAGGTCAGGCCCAGCACCAGGTCGATGTCGGCCTCGTCGTCCTTGTCGGGGCCGTCCACCACGCCCGACATGTACTCGGGCGGCCCGAAGGACTTCAGGTGGTTCACGACCTCTTCGACCTCTTCGTCGGAAACGAAGGGGCCGTGAACGCGGGTGATGCGGCTGCCGCCGGCCATGTAGAGCATGTCGCCCATGCCCAGCAGCTGTTCGGCCCCCTGTTCGCCCAGGATGGTGCGGCTGTCGATCTTGGACGTGACCTGGAAGGAAATCCGGGTCGGGAAGTTGGCCTTGATCGTGCCGGTGATGACATCGACGGACGGGCGCTGCGTTGCCATGATCAGGTGGATTCCGCTGGCGCGGGCCATCTGGGCCAGGCGCTGGATGCAGGCCTCGATCTCTTTCCCGGCGACCATCATCAGGTCGGCCATCTCGTCGACGATGACGACGATGTAGGGCAGCGCAATGGGGGTGGTTTCCTCGGTCTCGAAGACCGGATCGCCGGTTTCCTCGTCAAAACCGGTCTGGACGGTGCGCTTGAACAGCTCGCCCCGGGCCAGCGCCTCGCGCACGCGGCCGTTGTAGCCCTCGATGTTGCGCACGCCCATCTTGGACATCTTGCGGTAGCGTTCCTCCATCTCGCCCACGACCCATTTCAGGGCGACGACGGCCTTTTTCGGGTCGGTCACGACCGGCGAGAGCAGGTGCGGGATGCCGTCGTAGACGGAAAGTTCCAGCATCTTGGGGTCGATCATGATTAGCCGGCATTCCTCGGGCGTAAGCTTGTAGAGAAGCGACAGGATCATCGTGTTGATGGCGACCGACTTGCCCGAGCCCGTGGTGCCCGCGATCAGAAGGTGGGGCATCTTCGACAGGTTGGCGACCACGGGTTCGCCGGCGATGTCCTTGCCGAGCGCGAGCGGCAGGCGCTGGTTGCCGTCGCCGAAGTCGCGGGCGGACAGGATCTCGCGCAGGACGACCTTTTCGCGGTGGACGTTCGGCAGTTCGATGCCGATGACCGAGCGGCCCGGAACGGTCGAGACGCGGGCCGAGAGGGCGGACATGCTGCGGGCGATGTCGTCAGCCAGGCCGATGACGCGGCTGGCCTTGAGGCCCGGGGCGGGTTCCAGTTCGTACATGGTGACGACCGGACCGGGGCGCACGCTGACGATCTCGCCCTTCACGCCATAGTCGTCGAGCACGGATTCAAGCATCCGGGCGTTTTCCTCCAGCGCCTCGTCCGACAGCGTGTGGCGCTGCACGGTCGAGGGCGCGGTCAGCAGCGACAGCGGCGGCAGTTCGTAGGCATGGCCCGAGGGATCGTCGAGCGCGAGGCGGGGCTGCGCCTCGGCCAGCGCGCGGGTCGAGGGTTGCGGGGCCTTCTTCGGCGCGTGCTGGACCACGCGGGGGCGGTCGGCCTGCGGGCGATAGGCATAGGCGGGTTCGGCGTCGATCTCGGGCAGGTCGTCGTCGTCGAAGTCCTGATCGAGGGCCACGAACATGTTGCGGTCGAGGTCGGCCTCGTCGGGTTCGGGCACCCAGACGGCGGCAGGGGCGGCCACGGGGGCGGAAACCGGAGCGCGCAGCACCGGTTCGGCCCGCAGGCCGGGCATGGCGGGCGCGGCGGTGACCGGCGGTTCGGGGCGCAGCACGGGGGTGCCGCCGCGCTGGCGGACGGCATCGGCGATGCGGGCGCGGATGCGGTCCTCGCTCGGGGCCTCGCCGGTCCAGCCCATGCGGGGGGTGCCGGGCTCGATCAGCTCGGGCTCGGGGTCGGCCATCGGCACGGGGTCGATGATCTTGCGGAAGAGGCCGGTGATCAGGCCGGATTTCGGCGCGGTCCCAGGGTCGGGCATCTGGGGCGCGGGTTCGGCATAACGCGGTTCGGCCCGCAACACGGGCGCGGCGCGGCGGGCGGGCTGGGCAGCAGCGTGCAGCGCGGGTTCGGCGCGGGCAAAGGCCGCTTCCTGGGCGCGCGTTTCGGCCATCGCCTCGCGGCGGGCGCGGTTCCGTTCGGCCAGGACCTGTGCGCCACGGACGCCGGCCTGCGCGCCACGGCCCGAGACCTGGACCAGCCAGGCATAGGTCATGATCGAGCCGATCAGCAGGAAGCGCAGGATCGCCCGGATCTCGCGCCGGTCGAAGCCGGTGACGAAGGCCATCATGGCCAGCGTGCCGATGCCGATCAGCAGCGACAAAAGCTTCAGCCCGAAGCTGGCCTTGACCGGGGCCACGCCGAGTAGCGCGCCGAGCATGGTGTCGCCGAACAGCCCGCCAAGGCCGAAGCTGTGGCCCCAGTCGGGCCCGGCCACATGGGTCGAGGCATAGATGGACAGCAGTGCCACCGCGATCGGCGCGAAGGTGGCGCGCGACAGGGCGCGATCCTCGCCCCGGTGGGCGACGAAACGGACGCCCCAGGCCAGCGCGATGATCGCGATGCCCCAGGACCCCAGACCGGCGATGACGTGCAGCGGCGAGGCAAGCGAGGCCCCGAAGCGGCCGAGCAGGTTCTGCGCCGGCGCATCGGTCGCGGCCATCCAGCTTGGGTCGTCGGGCGTGTAGCTGGCCAGCATCATTGCGACCAGCAGGCCGGCGCCGATCAGGATGCCGCCCAGAAGTTCCTTGCCGCGCCGTTCGAGGGCAGCCTGCATCCCGTGGTCGAGAAGCGGATCGCGCTGACGTGCCTGATACGAAGCCATTCCTGCTAATCCTTACGCATAGAGGCAGTCGCGAAGCCGGGTAAGCCCGCGCTGCATGTCGTCTTTCGGGGCGACCATCGCCACCCGGATATATCCTGCGCCGGGGTTGCCCTGCCCGGCGTCGCGGCCGAGGTAGGCGCCGGGAAGCACCCGCACCCCCGCCTCGGTCCAGAGTTTCAGCGCCGCCGCCTCGCCGTCGGCGACGGGCAGCCAGAGGAAGAAGCCGCCCTCGGGGCCGCGGTAGCCCTGCATGCCGCCGAAGACCTGATCGGCGATGCGGAATTTTTCCTGATAGAGCG
>JBJOQI010000061.1:0-4499 GCA_046050045.1 Pseudomonadota bacterium
CACGGCCGCGACAGGATCGTCGCCCGTCACGAAGACGCCGTAACCGCCAGGACTGTAGGCATCCTGACCCCAGTCACGTTCGAGATAATCGAGTGGTGTCAGCGCATCCTCTCCGAAAACCACCGCGATCCGGTTCAGGATCAGCGCGCGCCGGTCGACGGCGGACATGGCGCGAAGGGTGTCGCAAGCGGGGCCGCCAAGGAAGCCCGCCAGCATCGGCCGGCCTTCCGCCGTGGCGTCGGCCACGAACAGACCCGGCGGATCGGTGAACCCGGCCGATCCCGACCACCCCGCGCTGCGCCAGAACGCCCGGTCATAGCGCAAAAGGAACTTGATGACCTGCATCGGGCCGAAGTCTGCTATGGCGCGGGAAACGGGTGGCGGCAGCTTCGGCTCGAAGCCGATGGTCTGGGCCTGGACCGGGGACAGGGCGAGGATCGCCCGCCGTGCCCGCAGGACGCCGCCGGCATGGGTGACGGTCACGCCATCCTGCCCCCAGGCGATGGCCGTCACCGGCGAGGACAGGCGGATGTGTCCGGAAAGGGAGGCCGCCAGAGTCTCGGCCAGGGCATGCATCGTGCTCGGGGGAAAGTGCTGAAGCTCGTCCAGCTCTTGCGGCCCGCGCGAGATGGAATCGGCCACGATGGCCGCAGGAAAACGTTCGGGGTCGGCGCAGTTTGCGGCCGCGATGAAGGTCAGTGTCGCGTCGCGGACGCAGTCGTCGGCCGTAGCCTGACGGACCCAGTCGGCGACCGGACCCGACAGGGTGGCCGGATCGGTCCTGACCAGCCGCCCGCGATACAGGTGATCGGCCTCGCGTAGCGCGGCATCTTCGGTGCCGTGGTGTGGCGCGGGCCAGAGCCGCATGGGGGCGGTCCGGTCGGGTGAAGCGAGTGGCAGGCCCAGCGACCGGATCAGTCCCATCAGCAGGGGCATCTCGTCGCAGACGAACTGGCCACCGGTGTCCACCCTCTCTCCCAGGGTGTTCAGGCGGCTTTCCGTGCGCCCGCCGACACGGTCGCGTGCCTCCAGCACGGTAACGGCGATCCCTGCCTCGTGCAGGACCCTGGCGGCCGAAAGCCCGGCAAAGCCTGCACCGACGATGACGACATCGGTTTTCATGGGACCGTTCATCCTGTCGGCGTCAGGACGGACGCGGTTTGCGGATCATGCCCGTTGCCTCCAGCGCCAGGGGGCTCAGGCCCGCTCCGCCTGCGGCGATGTGATCGAGCAGCTGCCGCCGCATCCGGGGTTCCCAGAAGTGGTTGATATGGTCGGCATAGCCCGCCAGACCCTCGTCATGCGGCTTGGATTCAAAGAAGGTGGCGATCTGGTTCGCCATGCGGATCATCTTGTCAGGCGACATCGGCGTTCGGTCCTTGGGACAGGCGTTCGGAGTGGGTGAAGATCTCGAAGTCGGTGCCGCGCGCGATGGCGATCAGGGTCAGCCCGGCGACCTCGGCCTGTTCGACGGCAAGCGCGGTCGGGGCCGAGGCCGCGACCAGGACGGGCGCGCCGATGACCGCGGCCTTCTGGACCATGTCGACCGAGACGCGGCTGGTAATGACAATGATGCCGGAGGCGGGCGACACCCCGGCGCGGGCGAGCATCCCAGCGAGCTTGTCGAGCGCATTGTGGCGGCCCACGTCCTCGGCGGCATGGACCATGCCCTGACCGGGGACGAAGAAGCCCGCGGCATGGGCAGCGCGGGTGGCGTCATGCAGCGCCTGATGCAGCGACAGGGCCGACATTGCGTCGGCGATGTCAGAGGGGTGCAGCGAGATGCCGGCACTCACACCCGGCAGCGGGCGCAGCGCCTCGGTCAGCGAGTCGATGCCGCAAAGGCCGCAGCCCACCGGGCCGACCTGGGCGCGGCGACGGGCCTGAAAGCGGGTTTCCGCCCCGGCATCAAGCCAGATGCGCAGCTCGATTCCCTTGTCCGTCTCAACGGTCTCGATTTCCCTGATTTCCGAAGGATTGGTAATGATCTGTTCTGTCAGCGAAAATCCGACCGCGAACTCCTCCAGCCGCGCGGGGGTGGCCATCATCACCGCCTGCGTCGTGCCGTTGTAGACCAGCGCCACCGGCACCTCGGTGGGCAGGGCGCGGTTGC
Organism: Pseudomonadota bacterium; assembly: GCA_046050045.1. Classification (GTDB taxonomy): domain Bacteria; phylum Pseudomonadota; class Alphaproteobacteria; order Rhodobacterales; family Rhodobacteraceae; genus JAOADN01. Next base: position 2,114 of record JBJOQI010000061.1, read on the forward strand.
CCTGTTCCCAGCGGCCCGCCCTGAAGGCGCGCCGCCCGAGGTGGCGGAAGGTCTCCATCACTCGGCCGCCGGAAGGATCCGGCGGGCCTTGGCGGCCTGCGCCTCGTATTCCACCTGCCAGTCCGAGGGGCCGTTCGACGGGCTGACCTGAACCGCCGTCACCTTGTATTCCGGGCAGTTGGTGGCCCAGTCCGAGAAGTCGGTGGTGATGACGTTCGCTTGCGTGTTCGGGTGGTGGAAGGTCGTGTAGACCACGCCGGGCGACACCCGGTCGGTGATCTGCGCGCGCAGCGTCGTGTCGCCCGCGCGGCTGGCCAGACGCACCCAGTCACCGTCGTTCAGGCCGCGGTTTTCTGCGTCGTGGGGGTGGATCTCCAGCACATCCTCGGCATGCCACTCGCTGTTCGCGGTGCGGCGGGTCTGCGCGCCCACGTTGTACTGCGACAGGATCCGCCCCGTCGTCAGCAGCAGCGGGAAGCGCGGGCCGGTCTTTTCGTCGGTCGCGATGTATTCGGTGACGATGAACTTGCCCTTGCCGCGTACGAAGCCGTCGATGTGCATCAGCGGCGTGCCTTCGGGTGCCTTCTCGTTGCAGGGCCACTGGACCGAGCCCATGGTTTCCAGCTTCTCGTAGCTGACGCCCGCGAAAGAGGGGGTCGTGGCCGCAATCTCGTCCATGATCTGGCTGGGGTGGGTGTAGGTCCAGCCCGCGCCCATCGCGTTTGCCAGCATCTGGGTGATCTCCCAGTCGGCATAGCCATTGCGGGGCGCCATCACCTTGCGCACGCGGTTGATGCGGCGTTCGGCGTTGGTAAAGGTCCCGTCCTTTTCCAGGAAGGTCGAGCCCGGCAGGAACACATGGGCGTAGTTCGGGTTTCGTTCAGGAACAGGTCGTGGAAGATCACGCAGTCCATCGCTGCAAGCCCGGCCGAGACGTGGTGCGTGTCGGGGTCCGATTGCAGGATGTCCTCGCCCTGGATGTAGATGCCCTTGAAGGTGCCCTCGACCGCGGCATCCAGCATGTTCGGAATGCGCAGGCCCGGTTCGTCGGAAATCTCGACGCCCCAGAGTTTCTCGAAGATGTCACGGGCGGCCTTCTGGCTGACATGGCGGTAGCCGGGCAGTTCGTGCGGGAAGGACCCCATGTCGCACGACCCTTGCACGTTGTTCTGGCCGCGCAGCGGGTTCACGCCCACGCCGGGCCGGCCGATGTTGCCGGTCATCATCGCAAGGTTCGCGATGGCCATGACGGTGGTCGAGCCCTGCGAATGTTCGGTGACGCCAAGGCCATAGTAGATCGACCCGTTGCCGCCCCGGGCAAACAGCCGCGCGGCGGCGCGCAACTCGGCGGCAGGAACGCCGGTCAGAAGCTCGGTCGCTTCGGGGCTGTGACGCGGCTGGCTGATGAATTCGGCATAGTCCTGGAATTCGTCCCAGTCGCAGCGGGTGCGGATGAAGTCCTCGTCGAACAGCCCCTCGGTCACGATGACATGGGCCAGCGCCGAGACGACGGCGACGTTGGTGCCGGGTTTCAGCGGCAGGTGATGCGCGGCCTTGATATGAGCCGACTTCACCAGATCGATGCGGCGCGGGTCGATGACGATCAGCTGCGCGCCCTGGCGCAGGCGCTTCTTCAGGCGGCTGGCGAAGACGGGGTGGCCGTCGGTCGGGTTCGCGCCGATGACGATGACGACATCGGTCTGCTCGACCGAGTCGAAGTCCTGCGTGCCGGCCGAGGTGCCGAAGGACTTGCCAAGCCCGTAGCCCGTGGGCGAATGGCAGACCCGGGCGCAGGTGTCGGTGTTGTTGTTCAGGAAGACCGCGCGGGTCAGCTTCTGGACAAGGAAAGTTTCCTCGTTCGTGCAGCGCGACGAGGTGATGACGCCGATGGACTCGCGCCCGTGCCTGTCCTGAATGGCGCGCAGGCGGGTGGCGGCGAAGCCCAGTGCCTCGTCCCAGGACACTTCGCGCCAGGGGTCGTTGATCGTGTCGCGGATCATCGGGTTCAGGATCCGGTCCGTATGGCTGGCATAGCCATAGGCGAAGCGGCCATTGACGCAGGAATGGCCGCGGTTGGCCTTGCCGTGCTTGTAGGGCGTCATGCGCACCAGTTCGTCGCCGCGCATCTCGGCCTTGAAGGAACAGCCGACGCCGCAATAGGCGCAGGTGGTGATGACGCTGCGGTCGGGGGTCCCGATCTCGATCAGCGACTTTTCCGACAGGGTCGCGGTCGGGCAGGCCTGCACGCAGGCCCCGCAGGACACGCATTCGCTGTCGAAGAAGTTCTCGTGCATGCCGGGCGAGACGCGGCTGTCCCAGCCCCGGCCCTCGATCGTCAGGGCGAACGTGCCCTGCACTTCCTCGCAGGCGCGGACGCAGCGCGAGC
>JBJOQI010000062.1:0-7548 GCA_046050045.1 Pseudomonadota bacterium
GGATGTATCATTCGCGCTGCGCGGCCGTTCTGGGAGACGGCGGGTGCACCGTCGATCTGTCGGGCGCGCCGTTCGCCTTTGACGGTGTGATATCGTTGTCGGGCGACCCCGTCCTGGTCGAACTGTCGGCGGCGCCTGACCCGGGCGATGGCTGGTTCACCGGCGGACGGCTGCTTGTCGTTTCTGGGGACGCTTCGGGATTGGCGGCGCATATCAGGGGAGACCGGTCGCTGCCGGGTGGTGCGAGGGAGTTGTCCTTGTGGGACGGGTTCGGAATTCTGCCCATGGCGGGGGACTTTGTCCGGGTCGAGGCCGGGTGCGACAAGTCCTTTGCGACCTGTGCGGCCAAATTCTCCAATGTGCTGAATTTTCGCGGGTTTCCCGACATTCCGGGGGAGGATTGGCTGGTTGCCGTTCCGCGCCGGGGAAATGGCAATACCGGTGGGAGCAGGCGGGGATGACCTTGCGAGAGGATGTGGTTGCGCAGGCGCGGCTGTGGCTTGGCACGCCGTACAGGCACCAGGCATCTCGCCTGGGTGCGGGGACTGATTGCCTTGGCCTCGTGCGAGGGGTCTGGCGCGGGCTGGGTGGTGCCGAGCCGGAGGAGGTGCCTGCCTATACGCCGGACTGGGCGGAGGCTTCGGGTGAAGAAGTACTTTGGAGCGCAGCGCTTCGGCATCTGCGGCAGGCCGCCCGCGATGAGCCCGGAATCGGGCAGGTGCTGCTGTTCCGTCTGCGCGACGGTTCGGTCGCCAAGCATCTGGGGATTTCCGCCTGCAGGGACGGTTTGCCAAGCGTCATCCATGCCTATTCCGGGCATGGAGTCGTCGAGAGCCTGCTGACCCAGCCCTGGTCCCGCCGCATCGTCGCGCGTTTCGACTTTCCTTTCGTAGGTGCCTGATGGCGACACTTCTGCTTTCGGCTGCGGGTGCGGCCATCGGGGGCGGTTTCGGCGGCTCGGTCCTCGGGCTGTCGGGCGCCGTGATCGGCCGTGCTGTCGGGGCGACCCTCGGGCAGGCCATCGACCGGCGTCTGCTCGGCTCGGGCTCGAAACCGGTCGAGACGGGCAAGGTTGACAGGTTCCGCCTGACGGGTGCGGCCGAAGGCGCGGCCATCGGGCGGGTCTGGGGGCGGATGCGCGTGGGCGGGCAGGTCATCTGGGCGTCGCGCTTTCGAGAAACCTCGACGACCAGTGGCGGGGGCAAAGGTGCGCCGAGCCAGCCGGGAGTGACCGAATACAGCTACACGGTCAGCCTCGCGATTGCCTTGTGCGAAGGCGAAATCCGCCGCGTCGGACGGATCTGGGCGGATGGGCGGGAGCTGAACCGACGGAACCTGAACCTGCGCGTCTATGCCGGCAGCGAGACGCAGCTGCCTGACCCGAAGATCGAAGCGGTGGAGGGCGCAGGTCTGGCCCCAGCCTATCGCGGGATTGCCTATGTGGTGATCGAGGATCTGGACCTGGAAAAATTCGGCAACCGCGTTCCGCAATTCTCGTTCGAGGTATTCAGACCCGCACGGAACCGGGGTGGGTCCGGGGACCTGGCCGAGCATATCCGGGCTGTGGCTCTGGTTCCGGGTAGCGGCGAATATTCCCTGGCGACGACGCAGGTGCATTACGACCTGGGGCTGGGCAGAAGCCGGTCGGCCAATGTGCACTCCAAAGGCGGAGGGACCGACTTTGCAGTGTCGGTCAATGCGCTGGATGCCGAATTGCCGAACTGCGGAGCGGTGTCGCTTGTCGTGTCGTGGTTCGGGGATGACCTGCGCTGCGGCGATTGCACGATAAGGCCCAAGGTCGAGGACCGGTCGCAGGAAGGCGCCGAGATGGCGTGGAGTTCGGGCGGCATCACGCGGCCTTCGGCGAGGGAGGTGGCACACCTGCAAGGCAGTCCGGCCTATGGCGGAACGCCTGCGGACCTGTCCGTCATCGAGGCGATCGACAAGCTGAACCGGCTTGGCAAGAAGGTGATGTTCTATCCCTTCATCCTGATGGATCAGGTCGCAGGCAACGGGCTTCCCGACCCTTGGGGTGGCCATGAACAGCCAGCCTTTCCCTGGCGGGGGCGGATCACGACCAGCCTTGCGCCGGGTCTGGCTGGCAGCCCGGATGGCACGGCACAGGCAGCAGCCGAGGTGGCGGCGTTCTTCGGGACCGCTGGTCCGGGAGACTTTTCGTCAAGTGGTGCAACCATTCAGTATTCAGGGCCGAACGAATGGTCTTACCGGCGGTTCATCCTGCACAATGCCCATCTTTGCAAGGTGGCGGGTGGGGTCGAGGCGTTCTGCATTGGTTCGGAAATGCGTTCGCTGACCCAGGTCAGGGGTGCGGGGCACAGCTTTCCGGCTGTTCAGGCGCTGCGCGATCTGGCTGCCGATGTGCGCCAGATCCTCGGCGCCGGGGCCAGAATAGGCTATGCGGCCGACTGGTCGGAGTACTTCGGTTATCAGCCGGGAGGCGGCGACCGGTACTTTCACCTCGACCCGCTCTGGTCGGACGGGAACGTCGATTTCGTCGGGATCGACAACTACATGCCGATCTCGGACTGGCGGGGCGAGGCGGGAGAGGCCGACGCCGCGGCGAGGACGGTGAATGACCTTGCCTACCTTCGCGCCAACGTTGAAGGCGGCGAAGGGTTCGACTGGTACTATGCCTCGGACCAGGAGCGGGCGGCGCAGACCCGGACGCCGATCACCGACGGAAGTTTCGGAGAACCCTGGGTCTGGCGCTACAAGGATATCCGCAACTGGTGGTCGAACGAGCACTTCGAGCGCATTGGTGGCGTGCGCATGGCCTCGCCGACCGCCTGGGTGCCGATGTCAAAGCCGATCTGGTTTACCGAATACGGTTGCCCGGCTGTCGACAAGGGCAGCAATGAACCGAACAAGTTCGTTGACCCGAAATCGTCGGAGTCAGGCCTGCCGTTTGCCTCGACCGGCCAGCGGGACGACTTTGCCCAGCTGCGGTACTTTCAGGCGATGTCCGAGCATTGGGCCGATCCCGCGAACAACCCGGTTTCCCCGGTCTATGGTGGCGCGATGATAGACCAGACGCGGGCCTTTGCCTGGACCTGGGACGCGCGCCCGTTTCCCGAGTTCCCGGCGCGACCCAAGATCTGGTCGGACGCGGCGAATTATCAGTTCGGACATGTCCTGACGGGGCGCGCGGCATCGCAACCGCTCGCATCCGTTGTTTCCGAGATTTGCGAGGCGGCGGGATTGAAGGATTTCGACGTTTCGGGACTTTTCGGAGTTGTCCGCGGCTATCAGGCGGCAGACCTCGCCAGTGCGCGGTCCGCCCTGCAACCATTGCTCGCCGCCTACGATGTCGAGGTATCGGAACGTGACGGCAAGCTGGTGTTCGCGACGCGCGGCCTTGCCGTGCGGCATCCGGTTGCTTCTGAAACGACGGCCCTCGACGACGACGATCGGGGCGGATTCGAGTTTGCACGGGAGGCAGACGGGCAGCTGCCTGGCCGGGTTCAGCTGACCTATGTGGAGTCCGAGTTGAATTACGAGACCCGGGCGGTCGAGTCGGTTTTCCCGGATGCCTCGGTTGTGGCCGTCGGTCGGTCCGAGTTTCCGCTGGCCCTGACCTCGGGGGAAGCGCTGGGTGTGACGGACCGGTGGCTGCGCGATGCGCGGACCGGCGGTGACACCTGCCGCTTCGCGCTGCCGCCGTCGCGTTCGGATATCCTCGTCGGCGACGTCGTCGAGGTCGAGACAGGCGGCGGTCTAGGCACCTATCGCGTGGAGCGGATCGAACGCGGGCGGGTCATCGAGGTGGATGCGGTCCGGGTCCAGGCGACGGCAACCAGAGCGACCGGGCCCGATGTCGCGCCGCTACTGGCAGATGTGGCCGCCGCGCAGATGCCGGTGTTGCCGCTATTCCTTGATCTGCCCCTCATGACCGGAAATGAGGATCCGGTCGCGCCGCATCTTGCGGTGGCGGCCGATCCCTGGCCGGGGGAGGTCGTGCTTTACGCGTCGGACAATGACTATGGTTATGTGTTCGACAAGACTGTCGGCGCCTCAGCGATCGTCGGAACGACCCTGACCGACCTGCTGCCCGCGCGGACTGATCTTTGGGACCGTGGAGCGGCCCTAAGGGTCGTGATCGGATCGTGGCAGCTGGCGTCCGCCGCGATGGACGAGGTCCTTGCGGGCGCGAATCTTGCCGCAATCGGCACCGGCGCACCGGACGGATGGGAGTTGTTCCAGTTCGCCAGTGCTGATCTTGTCGCGCCCGATACCTATGACCTTGGGTTGCGAATTCGTGGTCGCTTTGGCACCGAGGCCGCGGCAGAGCTGATCTGGCCAGCGGGAAGCCAGTTCGTCGTCATCAATGGTGCGCTCGCGCAGGCAACGCTTTCCCTGTCGCAACGCGGGGTAGACCGGCATTTCCGGATCGGTCCTGCGGACCTGCCCCATGACGATCCGGTCTTCAGGCACGTCGTCGCCGGGTTCGAGGGACGCGGGCTTGCGCCCTATTCGCCAGTCCACCTGCGGGCCAGGCGGATCGGCGGAGACATTGCCCTGGACTGGGTCAGGCGGTCGCGGATTGGCGGCGATTCCTGGTTGGGGCAGGAGATCCCCCTAGGGGAGGCTTATGAAGCCTACCGGCTGCGGGTGGTTGCCGGGGCGGTGGTCCGGCGCAGTGTCGATCTTGCGGCCCCGGCTTGGGTCTACACCCAGGCCGAGCAGGCACAGGACGGAGTCGCCGGACCGTTCGAAGTCGAAGTGGCGCAGGTGTCCGATGTCTACGGGCCGGGCGTTTTCAGGAGGATCGTCGTCGATGTCTAACTCGGCAATACTTGGCTTGCCCTATGTGCAGGCCGCGCAGGCGCAGAAGCATATCGCCGTCAACGAGGCGCTGGCGCGACTGGATGGGCTTGTCCAGTTGATCCTGCAGTCCGTCACCCAGACCAGCCCGCCAGTCCTTGTTGCCGAAGGGATCGCATATGCCGTGCCGGTCGGGGCGACCGGCGCGTGGATCGGAGCGGAGGGGCAGCTCGCGGTTGCGCGGAATGGTGGCTGGGATTTCGTGGCACCGTCTCTCGGTTGGCGCGCTTACATCGTTGACGCCCTGGCACCTGCGATCCATGACGGAACGGGATGGTTGATCGGCGGGCTTGCGGTCGGGGCGAATGGTGCGGGCATTGCCCTGCGGGTCGCTGAGATTGACCAGACCATTGCGCCCGGCCTGACGAGTCAGACACCCGCCATCATCCCTGCCAATGCTTTGGTATTCGGCGTGACCGGCCGTGTCCTGGCCGATCTGACGGGCACTCTTGCTAGCTGGCAACTCGGCAACCCGGGATCTCCCGGCCGCTTCGGCACGGGCCTTGGCCTTGCGGCGGGGGCCTATGTCCACGGAATGCTTGGCCAGCCGACGACATACTACGCCGCCGAAAGCCTTTTGATCGAGGCGGTCGGAGGCAGTTTTGCCGGAGGCGTCATTCGCCTTTCGGTTCACTACCTCGAACTCTCAGTTCCGCGGACCTGAGTCTTTGCGCCCGGTCCAGATTGGCGATCTGATTGCTGCGGCCGCGCGCTTGCGGATCGTGTTGCCCGGCGATCGCGCGGAAGCGGCGAGGCAGCTGCTTGATACAGCTGAAATGGCCGATCGCTACAGGTTGGCGACCGCGCGGCTGCACCCGGAGTTCGGCAACGGAAGCCTATACGCTGCGGCCCTTCCACCGGGGCACGACGTCCCCGCAGCGGCCTCGTCTGACCCGGATTTCCTTCACGCCCTGGCCACAATATGCCAGGAACTCCTTTCACGGCGTCAAGGCAACGATGGGTGCCGGTCATCAGAGGCATGACAACGTCTGATTTGATATTGGCGTGGTTCGGGTCTATTTCTGATCTGCGTCTGACCGAAGTGGAGCAGGACATGCCATCTATCGTTGCCCGGGTAGCGGCCGTTGACCCTGTCTGGACGCGCATCTGTGACGAAGCGCGGCTGGCCGTACAGAACGAGCCCCTGTTGGGCGGACTGATACACTCCGGCGTGCTGCACCATCCGACGCTTGAACGTGCCCTGTCCTACCGGTTCTCGATGAAGCTCGCCTCGGGAGAGATGAGCGAGCAGATCCTGCGTGAGATTGCCGACGAGGCCTATGCGTCGGATCCTGCGCTCGGGCAGGCGGCGCGGGCCGACGTCGTTGCGGTCTTCGACCGCGATCCGGCGTGCCACCGGTTCCTGCAGCCAATCCTGTTCTTCAAGGGCTATCAGGCGGTGCAGGCCTATCGGATCGGTCACTGGCTCTGGACGAACGGGCGCAAGGACATGGCCTATTTCGTGCAGATGCGAGTGAGCGAGGTCTTCGGCGTCGACATCCATCCCAATGCCCGCGTGGGCAAGGGCGTGATGATCGACCACGCACATTCCATCGTGATCGGTGAAACGGCGGTTGTCGGCGACAACGTGTCGATGCTCCATTCGGTCACGCTCGGGGGAACCGGCAAGGAAGACGGCGACCGCCACCCGAAGATCGCTGATGGCGTGATGATCGGCGCGGGCGCGAAGATCCTTGGCAATATCCATGTTGGCCAATGCTCTCGCATTGCGGCGGGATCGGTCGTGTTGCATGACGTGCCGAGGAATTCGACCGTGGCCGGCGTTCCGGCGAAGGTCGTGGGGCAGGCGGGCTGCGAGCAGCCGAGCCAGACCATGGACCAGCTTCTCAAGGATTGCGACTGCGACTGAGATCGCAGACGGGGCATGAAACGCAGAAGGCCGGGGTTCCCCCCCCGGCCTTTGTTGTTTTCACCAATTTGCGGCCGGTCAGGCCAACATCGCCATCGGATTTTCCAGATAGTCGACGATGGACTTGAGCAGGTCTGCGCCAAGCGCACCGTCGATGACGCGGTGGTCAACCGAAAGGGTCATCGACATCACCGTTGCCACCCCGAGCGACCCGTCGGCCTTGACGACCGGCTTCTTCAGTCCTGCTCCGACCGCGAGGATCGCGGCATGGGGCGGGTTGATCACGGCGTCGAAGTTCTCGATCCCCATCATTCCGAGGTTCGAGATGGCGAAGCTGCCGCCCTGGTATTCGTGCGGGGCAAGCTTGCGCGTGCGGGCGCGGGCCGCGAGGTCCTTCATTTCGGCCGAAAGGGCCGAGAGGGACTTCTTGTCGGCGTCCTTCAGGACGGGCGTGAAGAGCCCGCCCTCGATGGCGACGGCGACAGCCACGTCCGAAGGCTTCAGCTTGAAGACCCGGTCACCCGCCCAGACGGCGTTGGCGTTCGGCACGGCCTGAAGCGCCATCGCGCAGGCCTTGATAATGAAGTCGTTTACCGACAGCTTCACACCGCGCGACTCCAGCCCCTTGTTCAGCTGTTCGCGGAAGGCCATGAGGTTATCGAGCTCGACCGAGCGGCGCAGGTAGAAGTGCGGGATCGTCTGCTTGGCCTCGGTCAGGCGTGCGGCGATGGTCCGGCGCATGCCGTCGAGGGTGATCTCCTCGTACGCCCGCCCTTCGTACATCTTGGCGACGGTTGCGGCCGACATGCCTTGCGGCGCAGCCGCAGCAGCCGGGG
>JBJOQI010000063.1:0-5079 GCA_046050045.1 Pseudomonadota bacterium
ACCTTGCCGGATTTCTGGGCACGCGGGATGTCACGGTCTTTCCGTCGGGGATTGCGGCCTTCTACGGGATCATCCGGGCGCTGGTCAGGCCGGGCGATCAGGTCCTGATCGACCCGGCGACGGGCCTGCGCTTTCGCGACAGCCTGCAGGCCGCACATGCCTGCATCGTCGACTTCCGGCAGGACGATCCTTCTGACCTGGACCGCAAGCTGCAGGACCTCAGGTCCGCCAGCCCCGAGGCGGGCATTCTTGTCGTGGTCGATGCCCTTCCGGCCCATTCGGCACGGCCGGCCGGGATCGCCCTGCTTGCTGCCGCCTGCCGCGAGCACGGGGCGACCCTGACCCTTGAAGTCTCGCGCGATCTGGGTGCGCTCGGGCCGGGCGGGCGCGGACTGGCCGAGCAGCAGGGTGCCCTCGACCAGGTCGATCTGTTCGTGGGCAGCCTTGCCCATGTCTTTGCCGGGACGGGCGGTTTTGTCGCCTCGAACCATCCGGCGGCCAAGACGGCCCTGCGGACCTATCCGGGCCCGCTGGCCGTGTCGGTCGGCATGCCGCCGTTGCAGGCTGCAGCCTCGGTCGCGGCGCTGGGGGTGGTGGACAGCCTGGAAGGCAGGACACGGCGGGCCCGGTTGATCGGCAATGCGCTGCGGCTGCGGCAGGGGCTGATGTCCGCCGGTTTCGAGGTTCCCGGAGAGCCGGGGCCGGTCGTTCCGGTCCGTCTGCCGGGGGGCACCGACGCGCGGGCGGTCACCGCGCGGATGATCGGGGCGGGCGAGATCGTCTCGCTCTTCGATCCGGGGGGCGGGATGGCCCCGGTCTGGCCGCTGCATGTGATGGCCGATCACCGCGAGGACGAGATCGACGACTTTGTCCGGCAGGCAAGGCTGGCGCGCGACGGCTGACCGGCCTGCCGGGCTCAGTAGGTGGCGCGGCCGCCCGACAGATCGAAGACCGCGCCGGTGGTAAAGGAATTCTCGGCCGTGCAGAGCCAGGTGATCAGGCTGGCGGCCTCGTCGACTTCGAGGAAACGGCCGCGCGGGATCTTCGAGACCATGTAGTCGATGAATTCGGGGTCGAGCGTGTCGAGGATGCGCGTCTTCGCGGTGGCGGGGGTGACGCAGTTGACCGCGATGTAGCGGCTGGCGTGTTCCTTGCCGAGCGATTTGGTCAGCGCGATGACCCCGCCCTTCGAGGCCGAATAGGCGCCGGCGTTGGGGTTGCCCTCCTTGCCGGCAATCGAGGCGATGGTGACGATGCGGCCGTAATTGGCCGCAACCATCTGCGGCAGGACGGCGCGGCAGGTGTTGAAGGTGCCGGTCAGGTTGATGTCGAGGATGCGCTGCCAGTCGGCCGGGTCATAGTCGGTCACCGGTGCGTTCGGGCCGGCGATGCCGGCGCTGGTGACGAGGATGCCGATCGGCCCGTGGGCAGCCGCCGCCACGCTGGCGGCGCGTTCGAGGGCGGCAAGGTCGGTGACATCGACGCCGGCGGCATGGGCCCCCGGACCGAGCGCGGCGGCCGAGGCACGGGCCAGCGCCGCGTCCTGGTCCCACAGGATGACAGTTGCGCCCGAGGCGATCATGCGCCGTGCGACGGCCAGGCCGATGCCCTGCGCGCCGCCGGTGACGACGGCAAGCCTTCCCGTCAGGTCGTAGTGATTCATCGCCTCTCTCCCAACCGCGACGCCACGATAGCAGAGCGCGGGCGGGGCGCGAGGGGGCAGGGATGTGCCGGGGCGAAACAGGCTTGCAGAGCGCGCGCGGGTCACCGAAGACTGCAAGGCGGCGGCAGGGCAACCGGCCCGCAGAGACCCCGGGGGAGACGATGACCGAGACGACGACACGCGAGGCGCTGGCCGGGCTTTTGATGCAAAGGGCCGAAGGGGGCCGCGTGATTGCGGCCGTCGCCGGGCCGCCGGGGTCAGGCAAGTCGACCGTGGCCGAGGCGGTGGCCGAGCGGATCAACGCCCATGCGCCCGGCATGGCCGAAGTCTTTCCGATGGACGGCTATCACTTTGACGACCTCTACCTTGTCCCGAATGGTCTGCGGCCGCGCAAGGGGGCGCCCGATACCTTCGACGTGGGGGGCCTGCGTTCGACGCTGGCGCGACTGAGGGCGAATGACGAGGATTTTGTCGCGGTGCCGGTCTTTGACCGCGACATCGAGATCGCGCGGGCGGGCGCGCGGCTGATCGACCGCAAGGTGAAGGTGATCCTGGCCGAGGGAAACTATCTGCTCCTGGATCGCAAGCCCTGGGACAGCCTGCGCCCGCTGTTCGATGTCACGGTTCTGGTCGACGTGCCCGAACCCGTGCTGCGCGAGCGGCTGACCGCACGCTGGGTGCATTACAGGCTGACCCCGGACGAGATCGCCTGGAAGCTCGATGGCAACGACCTGCCGAACGGGCGGATCATCATGGCCGAAAGCACGGCACCCGATTTCCGGCTGCCGAACTGAGGGGCAGGGCGTGGGGTCGCGCATCGCCGTTCTGGATGTCGGCAAGACCTCGCTGAAGCTGTCGGTCTGCGAGGCCGATGGCCGCGTGATCGAGACGATGGCGGTGCCGAATGTCGCGCGTCCCGGGCCCCCTTGGGGGCACCACGACCTGAAGGGTCTGGGCGACTGGGTGCTGTCGGGGCTGGCGGACCTGTCGCGGCGGCACGAGATCGGGCATTTCGTGCCGACGGGTCACGGCACGGGCGGGGTTCTGGTGGTGGACGATCCCGACGCTGGCGGCGACGGCACGGCCCTGCCAATGATCGACTATGAACAGCCGATGCCCGAGGCAGTGGACGCGGCCTACCAGCCGCTTGCGGGCAGCTTCCACGACCGGGGCAGCGCGGTGATGATGGCGTCCACCCATTCGGCGCGGCAGATGCTGCGGATGGAGATGGAGGCGCCCCGGGCCTTTGGCCGGGCGCGGTGGTTTCTGGGTGTCGCGCAGTACTGGGCCTGGCGGCTGTCGGGCGTGGCGGTCAGCGAGGCGACGGCGATGGGGGCGCAGTCGCACCTGTGGAATGTGCCGCAACGCCGGTTCGCCCCGATCGTCGCGGCGCGGGGCTGGGGCGGGCTTCTGCCCGGTTTCGCGCCGGCCTGGTCGGTGCTTGGCCCCTTGCGCGGGGCGCTTTGCGACCGGTACGGGATCAGGGGCCGGATCGCGGTGCACGCAGGCGTCCACGATTCCAGCGCGAGCTTTTACCGCTACCTCGCCGCAGGCCTGCGGGAGTTCAGCGTCGCCTCGACCGGCACTTGGATCGTCGCGCTGTCCGACCATGCCGATCTGGCGCGCCTGGACGAGCGGATGGGCACCACGATCAACGCCGATGTCACCGGCCGGGCCGTGGGCGGCGCGCTGACGATGGGCGGGCGCGCGTTTTCGGCCATCGCGGGCGAGGGCTGGCGCGCGGCCTCGGCCGACGGGGCCGCCATCGCCGGGCTTGTGGCGCGGGGCACGATGGCGCTGCCCGCCTTCGGGTCGGATCACGGTCAGTTTCCGGGCAGCTCCGGCCGGGGGCGCATCGTCGGCCCCCCGCCCGAGGGGCCGGACGCGCGGCGCAGCCTGGCGGTGTTGCACGCGGCGCTGCTGACGCGGGCCTGCCTGGCAAGCCTCGGGCCGTCGCGCCATGTGGTTCTGGACGGATCCTTCACCGAGGAACCGCTGTTCGCACCGCTTGTGGCAGCACTTCTGCCCGGTGTCCGGGTCGATCTGTCGGCCGAAAAGGCCGGTGTTACGGCAGGGGCGGCGCTGCTGGCCGGTCACGCCGAGCGGACGGCTCCGGTGCCCCTGACACTCTACCCGGTTGACCCGTTCCGTGCGCCGGGGCTGACGGACTATGCCGCGCGATGGGAAGCGGCCGCGAAAGGACAAATCAGATGAACCACCCCGACCTGCGCCGGCAGATGGTCGAGACCTGCCGCAAGATGAATGCAAGCGGCATCAACCAGGGCACCGCGGGCAACCTGTCGGTGCGCGTGCCCGAGGGGTTCCTGATCACGCCCTCGTCGATGCCCTACGACATCATGGAGCCGGGTGATCTGGTCGAGATGGCTTTCGACGGCACCTATGTCGGGCGGCGGCCGTCGTCGGAGTGGCGGTTCCACCGGGACATCCTGAAGAACCGCGCCGATGTCGACGTCGTCCTGCACTGCCATTCGGTCTATGCCACCACGCTTGCCGTGCACCACAAGGTGATCCCGGCCTTTCACTACATGGTCGGCATTGCGGGCGGCACGACGATCCGCTGCGCGAAATACGCGACCTACGGCACCCAGGCGCTGTCGGATTATGCGCTGGAGGCGCTGGAGGGGCGGCTCGCCTGCCTGCTGGGGCAGCACGGGCAGATCTCGCTCGGCAAGACGCTCGACAGTGCGCTGTGGATGGCGATCGAGGTCGAGACGATCTCGCGCCTCTACGTGCAGGCGCTGACGCTCGGCGACCCGCCGATCCTGCCCGACGACGAAATGGAGCGGGTGATCGCCCAGATGAAGCGCATGAGCTACGGCATGGGGCCGGAGCCGGAAGGGTCGAACGACGTGGCACGGCCGAGGGGGTAGGGCGCGATGGGGGCGGGTTCCGCGGACACACCCACGCACCCACGTATGCTTGGCATGGCAGACGCCGTGCGGGAACGGCGGAGCCGTCTTGCCCTCGACCATATGAGCCTGTTGAATCTCTATGCTGCGGCACTTCGGGAAGAGGGTAGAGGGTTTGTTCCTGACTTCGATCCGCTTGACGGCGGAACGGCGGCCAAGGTTCTTTTCCTCATGGAAAAGCCCGGCCCGATGACCGACGGAACGGCGTTGGCGCGACGCATCGGGTCTGGCTTCATCTCGCGCGACAATGACGATCCTACGGCCGAGGCCATCTTTAGGTTCGCGGAATCGGCGCGACTGGCCCGTGAGAGATCGATCCTGTGGAACATCGTTCCCTGGTGGAACGGGACCCGGACGATCGGAAAGGGCGAACTTCAGGCCGGTCTTGCACGACTCGAGGCCCTGATCGAGCTTTTGCCAAACCTTCAGGTTGTCATCGCTGTTGGACGGCGGGCGGAACGAGCGAAGCGTGTCGTTGAATTTCGC
>JBJOQI010000064.1:0-3851 GCA_046050045.1 Pseudomonadota bacterium
GCTGACGGTGGCGGCACGGCTGGGCGTGCCGGTCCGGATCGTGTCGAACGGCGGGCTGCGCCCGTCGGCCTATCCGCTGGCCGAGATGGTCTATGTCCCCGCCGGCCCGGACGAGGCCGACAAGTGGATCGCCGAGCGCGCGGGGGCGGGCGATGTGGTGGTGACCGGGGACATCCCGCTGGCGGCCCGCTGCGTTGCGGCGGGGGCGCGGGTCGTCAAGCACGATGGCGAGACGCTGACGGCGGCGAACATCGGCATGGCTCTGGCAACCCGCGACCTGATGGCCGACCTGCGCGCGGCGGACCCCTTCCGGCAGGGCGGCGGCAAAAGTTTCGGCAAGGCCGAGCGGTCGCGGTTCTCGGCCACGCTCGACCGGGTGCTTCGCGCCGCAAGCCGCTGATGTCGCAAGCGGAACAGACGCCCGGGCGGGCGGGCGATAGAACCCGGGAATGGCACATTCCCTTCAGACCGGCCCCGGCGCGCTGGCGCAGCGAACGACGCTGATCGGCATTCTCTGTGCGCTGGCAGGAAGCGTGGCGCTGAGTGTCAATGACATGGCGATCAAGCACCTGTCGGACGACTACGCGCTGCATCAGGTGATCCTGGTGCGGGCCTTCATCGGGCTTGGCTTCCTGTCCGCGCTGATCCTCGCCACGCGCGGCACGTTCCGGCAGTTCCTGACGCGACGGCCCAAGGAGCATCTGTTCCGGGTCGCGCTGGTGATGGTGTCGAACGTGACCTACTTCCTCGGCCTGGCCGCGCTGCCGCTGGCCGATGCGGTGGCCATCGCCTTCGTCGCCCCGCTGCTGGTCACCGCACTGTCGGTTGTCGTTCTGGGCGAGGTGGTGGGGCCGCGCCGCTGGGCCGCCGTGGGCGTGGGGCTGGTCGGCGTGATCGTCATGTTGCGCCCGGGGACCGGGGCGATCCAGCCTGCGGCGATCCTCGTTCTGATCTCGGCCCTCTGCTATGCCTCGACCCACATGATGACGCGGCGGATGAAGGATACCGAAAGCGCCATCACGCTGAATTTCTTCGTCCAGATCGGATTCATCATCGTCTCGACATCGATGGGGCTCTGGGTCGGCGACGGGCACCTGGCGGGGTCGGACAATGCCTCGCTCGCGTTCCTCTTCCGCGGCTGGCACTGGCCGGCGCTGGCCGACATTCCCTATTTCCTGGCCACCGGCCTGTCGGTGGCGATTGGCGGGCTTCTTGTCGCGCAGGCCTACCGGATGTGCGAGGCCGGGTTGATCGCGCCCTTCGAATACGCCGCCATGCCGATGGCGATCTTCTGGGGCGTCGCCATCTTTGGCCGCTGGCCCGACCTGACCGCCTGGATCGGGATTGCGCTTATCTGCGGGGCGGGGCTCTATACGCTCTGGCGGGAAACGGTGCGGCGGAGAGCGGGATGAGCGTGGATGCGGTGGTGTTCGACTTGGGCAACGTGCTGGTCGAATGGAACCCCGAGGCCTACTACGACGCCCGGATCGGGCCCGAGGCGCGCCGGCGGATGTTCGAGGAAACCGACATTCATGCCGTGAACATCGCCATCGACGCGGGCGCGCCCTATCGCGACAGCATCTATGCCCTGGCCGACCGCTATCCGCATTGGGCCGACGAAGTGCGGCGCTGGTACGACGACCAGTTCGGGATGCTGACGCCGGTCCTGCACCATACGATCCGCCTGCGCGATGCGCTGCGCGGCAGGGGGGTGCCGGTCTTTGCCCTGTCGAACTGGGGCGACGAGAGTTTTGACCGGGCCTATGAGGCCTTTCCCTTCTTTCGCGACTTCGACCGGCACTACATCTCGGGCAAGCTCGGGATGATCAAGCCCGAACCTGCGATCTATGCCCATGTCGAGGCCGACAGCGGCATCGAGCCCGGCGGGCTTTTCTTCATCGACGACCGGATCGACAATATCCGTGCGGCCGAGGCGCGCGGCTGGCAGGTCCACCACTTTGCCGGGCCTGGCGGGCTTGCGTCTCGCCTTGTCGAGATGGGACTTCTGACAGGGGAGGAGGCCCAATGAGCATCGAGATCGTCGGACCCGAGATCGAGCCGAAGCTTGACTGGATCGCCCTGACCGAGGCCATCGTCGCGGGCCATGCGCTGCCGCGGGCCGAGGTCGCGGACACGCTCCTGTATCGCGGCAAGGATACGCTGCTGACGCGCTCGGCCTGGATCGACGGGCTGGGCCTTGCGGTGAAGGCCGCGACGATCTTTCCGGGCAACGCGAGCCTTGGAAAGCCCACTGTCTTCGGCGCGGTGAACCTGTTGTCCGACAAGGACGGCGATCTGGAGGCGCTGGTCGACTTCCGCCTTGTGACCAAGTGGAAGACGGCAGGCGACAGCCTGCTGGCAGCGCGGCAACTGGCGCGGAAGGGGTCCGAGCGTTTCCTGATCGTCGGCGCGGGCACGGTGGCACGGTCGATGATCGAGGCCTATCGCGCGGCCTTTCCACAGGCGCGCCTTGCAGTCTGGAGCCGGAGCGCGACCAGCGCCCGCGAGCTTGCCGCCGCGACCGGCGCAGAGGTCGTGGCCGACCTCGAGGCGGCCGTGCGGCGGGCCCATGTCATCGTGACCGCGACGATGGCGACGGACCCGATCATCCGGGGCGAGTGGCTGAAACCCGGCACGCATCTCGACCTGATCGGGGCCTACAAGCCCGGAATGCGGGAATGCGACAACGACTGCATGCGGCTGGCGCGGGTCTTCGTGGATTCCCGCGCAACGACGGTCCACCACATCGGGGAGATCATGGACCCGATTGCAGAAGGGGCGATGACCGAAGCCGATATCGTTGCGGATTACTACGATCTGTCATCTGGCCGGTTTGCGCGCCGGACCGACGACGAGATCACGATCTGCAAGAATGGCGGGGGCGCGCATCTGGACCTGATGACGGCGCGCTACATCCTGTCGGTCGCGCGCGGCCTCTGATGCGGCAGGCCGGAGGGGCACTGCCCCTCCGGACCTCCCCGGAGTATTTGGGTCAAGATGAAGGGTCAGGCGGCCTGCGCTGCCACGATCGGCCGTTCGCGCACCGGCAGGTGCACCAGCGCCGAGAAGACCGAGATGCCGACACCGATCCACCAGACCTCGGCATAGCTGCCATAGGCATCGTACATCCGCCCGCCCAGCCAGACACCCAGGAATGAGCCCAGCTGGTGGCTGAAGAACACGACGCCATAGAGCGTGCCCATGTAGCGCAGCCCATAGATATGCGCGACGAGGCCCGAGGTCAGTGGCACGGTGGCCAGCCAGAGCGACCCCATCGAGACCGAGAACAGCAGGACCGTTGCGGGGGTCATCGGGAAGATGATGAACAGGGCCGAGACGACAGCCCGGGCGGCATAGATCCCGGCCAGCAGGTATTTCTTGGTGTAGCGCTTGCCGAGCCAGCCCGCCGTGACCGAGCCCACGATATTGGCCAGGCCGATGACGCCGATGGCAACCGCGCCGAGCGTCGAGGTCGATGTCACACCCAGACTGGCCAATGTGCCCGAGGGGTCGATCGCGCCGCACATCTCGGTCACGAAGGCCGGAAAATGCGCGGTGATGAAGGCCAGCTGATAGCCGCAGGAAAAGAAACCGAGGAAGATCAGCGAATAGGACGGATCGCGGAAAGCCCGGATCAGCACAGTCCCCATGCTTTCCTCGAGCTCGGCCCGGCTGGCACGCTCGGGCGCGCGCATCAGCGGCAGCGCGGCCAGCGCCAGCAGGACGACGCCTGCGAAGATGATGAAGACCGTCTGCCAGGGGAAGACGCTGAGAAGCGCTTCGGCCGTGGGCGGGCCGACGACCTGACCGGCGGACCCGGCGGCGGTGACGATGCCGAGCGCCAGTGACCG
>JBJOQI010000065.1:0-15626 GCA_046050045.1 Pseudomonadota bacterium
CCGGTTCCCTTTGCTGCACCCTGCGGTCGTATCGGTCATTCCGGGAGGCCAGGGACTTGCCGAGATGGCGTCGAATGCATCGGCGGACAGCGCGGCAATACCTGGTGCGGTCTGGACCGAGCTGAAGGCCGAGGGCCTGCTGCGGTCCGATGCCCCGACGGGGGCAGGGCGCGGCATGAGGCGGCGGACGGACCGGTCGGTTGGGAAGAGGGTTGGACGCCTATGCTGATCGATGCCCACCAGCACTACTGGAACCCGTCGCGGGGCGACTACGGCTGGATTCCGAAGGGCAATCCGATTCTCGACCATGCCTACGGGCCGGAGGATCTGGCGCCCTGGCTGGAGCGCAGCGGCATCGGCGCGACGGTTCTTGTGCAGGCGGCCCCGACCGTGGCCGAGACCGAGTATCTTCTGGACCTGGCCACGCGCACGGACAGCGTGGCGGCCGTGGTGGGCTGGGTCGATTTCGAGACGCCCGCCGCGCGCGCCGATCTGGAACGCTTCCGCGCCCATCCGAAGTTCCGCGGCGTGCGCCCGGTGATCCAGGACATCCCGAATGTCGACTGGATGCTGCGCGAAGATCTCGACTGGGCATTCCGCGCGCTGATCGACCTTGACCTGACCTTCGATGCGCTGGGTTTTCCGCGGCATCTGGCGAATTTTCACACGCTGCTGAAGCGCTACCCCGACCTGCGGGCGGTGATCGACCATTGCATGAAGCCGCAGATCCGCGACAGCAGCCACGCGCATTTCCGCAGCTGGGCGGACGGGATGACGCGGCTGGCGCGCGACACCAACGCCTGCGTCAAGCTGTCGGGGATCGTCACCGAGGACCACGACCACTGGTCGGTCGAACGGCTGCGGCCCTATGTCGAGCATGTCTTCCAGGTCTTCGGGCCCTCGCGGATCATGTGGGGCTCGGACTGGCCGGTCTGCCGCCTTCGGACCGAATACGACGGCTGGCGCAGCGCGGCGGAAGAGCTGACCAAGGACCTTTCGCCCGAGGCGCGCGACATGGTGTACTGCGGCACGGCGGCACGGTTCTACCGGATCGGCTGACCGCGGGCCCGGCCTTTGAGGGCGGGAGCCTCCGGCGGGGATATTTGAGCAAGAAAGATGCAGGCCAGGGGCAGCGGACCCCGGCCCCGTGGGTGTCTGGCCGGGGCCGCATCTTCCTTGGCGGTCATCGGCGTCCCCGCCTGTACCGCGCCCTCAGGTCTGGACGATCATGGTTAAGAAAACCTTGCATCTTCCTTGTGGAAATATCCCGCGGGGGCGCGGGGGTGCGAAACCCCCGCCGGCGACCGGTTTCAGACCGTATGCAGGTAAAGGTCGTAGTCCACATCCGCGATGGTGCGGGCCACGCGGGCATATTCGGCCGCCTTGATCGCGGTGAAGGTGCGGTGCATGTCCTCGCCCAGCGCCGCCTTCAGGAAGGCCGAGCCCTGCGCCGCCCGGATCGCCTCGCGCCAGTCCGAGGGGATGGGCAGGCTGTCGTCGGCCTCGTAGCCGTTGCCCACCGTCTCGGGGCCGGGGTCGATGCGGGTCTTCAGCCCGTGCATCGTGGCGGCAAGGATCGTGGCACCCACGAGGTAGGGGTTCGCGTCCACGCCCGAGGGGCGATGCTCGATCCGCCGCGCCGCGACCGACCCGGCCGGGATCCGCAGCGCGACCGAGCGGTTGTTCACCCCCCAGTTCGGCGAGACCGGCGCATAGGACTGGTTCGCGAAGCGCCGCCAGGAATTCGCGTGCGGCGCAAAGACCAGCATCGATTCCCCCATCGTCGACCGCATCCCGCCCAGTGCGTGCAGGATCTCGGGCGTCCACTGGCCTTCCTTCGCCTCGGCAAAGACGTTGCGCCCCGTCTTGTCGCGCAGGGAGAGGTGGAAGTGCATGCCCGAGCCCGCATAGCGCTCGATCGGCTTGGCCATGAAACAGGCCGTCACGCCCATCGCCCGCGCCTGCAGCCGCACGATCCGCTTGAGCCGCGCGAGGTCGTCGGCGGCCTTCATCACGTCGGTCCGGTAGTGCAGGGTCAGTTCGTACTGGCCGGGGGCATATTCGGAAATCACCGTCTCGGCCTTGATGTCGGCCGCCGCTGCCGCCGCGTAGATGCGGCTGAACAGCGGCTCCATCCCGTGCAGGTGGTCGACCGAATAGACCTCGGTCTTGTTCGACCGCCGCCCGTCCAGCACGGCGGGGGCGGGCTGGACGTAGCCTTCCGCGTCGCGCTCGTTCGACAGAAGGAAGAATTCCAGCTCGAAGGCCCCGGCGGGGTAGAGCCCGTCGGCCGCGAAGGCGTCGACCTGGCGCTGCAGCGCGTGGCGCGGGTCCGAGGACATGGGCAGCCCGTCGAGGTGGTAGAGCGACAGAAATACCTCGCCGCGCGCCGGGCTGGTGCCCAGAAGCGGCTTCAGCGTGCCAGGGATCGGCCAGGCGCGCAGGTCGCCATCGCCCTGATCCCAGATCAGGCCGGTTTCGTGCACGTCCTCGCCGCAGATGTCGAGGCCGAGGATCGAGATCGGCATGTGCCGCCCGCTTTCGAACACCGACAGAAGCTCGTGCCGTCGGATGATCTTGCCGCGCCCGATGCCGTTGGCGTCGTGCAGGACCAGATCGAAGGCCTCGATCCCGGGATGGGCGGCGAGGAAGTCTTCGGCCTCGGCAACGAGCGAGCCGGAGGGGCTGTGCATGGCATTGTCTTTCATTGGAAAAGCTCCGTCGCCACGGCGTCGAAGGCGGCGATGAGGTGGTCGATCTGGGCGTCGGAGGTGACCGGCGAGACCAGCATCATGTTGTGGAAGGGGGCAATCAGGCAGCCACGGTTCACCAGGCCCTGATGGATCGCGGCCTCGAGCGCCGGGGCATGGGCAAGGTCGGCCTCGGCCCCGTTTGTCAGGGGGGTTGGCCAGCAGATGAACTCGACCCGCGCGCCGACGCGGACGACGTGCCAGGGGGCATTCAGGCGGGCGATGACATGCGACAGGCCAGCTGAAAGTCGGGCGGCGCCTGCCTCCATGCGGGCGAAGTTTGCTGGCGTCATCACCTCGGACAGGTTGGCCTTGAGGCAGGCGAACTGCATCGGATTGGCCGACAGGGTCGTGCCCATGCCGGTGCGGCCGGGGCGGCGGTCGGCCTCGGTTCCGGCAAGGCGACCGGCGACGGCGGGGGACATTCCCCAGACGGCCGTCGGCATGCCGCCCGCCACGCACTTGCCGACGACGAAGATGTCCGGTTCCAGACCGTGCAGGCGGGCGTAGCCGCCAAGGCCCGAGGATTGGGTATGCGTCTCGTCGATGATGAGCAGGGCGTCGTGGCGGGTCGCAAGGGCCCGCAGCCCGTCGAGGAAGCCGGGTTGCGGCAGGACCATGCAGGAGTTGGTCATCACCGGCTCGGTCAGGATGGCCGCGATCTCGCCGGTCTGCAGCGCGGCCTCGACGGCGGCAAGGTCGTTGAACTCGACGCAAAGGGCGGCGTCGGCGGCGTCGAAGGGGGCGCCGAGCAGGCCGGGCTGCGCGACGGTGCGGCCGTTTTCGAGCGTCACCATCGTTTCGTCGACCGAGCCGTGATAGGCACCGCGGAAGACCAGAACCCTGGGCCGACGCGTGACCGCCCGCGCCACGCGCAGGGCGTTGCGGTTGGCATCGGTTGCCGTCGTGGCGATCTGCCAGAGCATCGGGCCAAAGATCGTCGTCAGAAGCTGCCCGACCTCGAGCGCGGTTTCGGTCGGCAGCATGTAGGTCAGCCCGCGGGTGGCCTGCGCGGCTATGGCGCGCGCCACCGGTTCGGGCGAGTGGCCGAACATCGAGCCGGTATCGCCCAGGCAGAAATCGTCAAGCCGGTGGCCATCGAGGTCGGTCAGCGTTGCCCCAGTCGCGTCGGCCACCAGCATCGGGAAGGGCTGCGGCCAGTCGCGCATCCAGTGCAGCGGCACGCCGCCCCAGAAGGCGGACGCCCCTGCGGCAAGTGCGGCCTGGGTCCGGGGACGGGCGGCGGCATAGGCCGCGGCCTCGCGTGCGGCGAATGCAGCGATCCGCGCGGCGGGGACACCGCCGATCAGGGAGCTCTGCGTGGTCATGGATCTCACCTCGGGCCAAAAGGCAGGCCTTGGTGATAGCCTTGCCGGGCCTGCCGGGTCAACGGGGCGGGGGGCTGCCGCCGCGTCGTTGTCGCGGACAAAGGCGGCGATGTTCCGCATCCGTTCTCAGTTTCCGGTTGGAGACTCGGGCGAGCTGCACTATCTGTTAAGACCTTGACCCGAGGGACAGGCATGGCCGAGCAGACGCATATCGAGGTTCGCGGCGCGCGCGAGCACAATCTGAAGAACATCGACGTCGACATTCCGCGCAACCAGCTGGTGGTGATCACCGGGCTGTCGGGGTCGGGCAAGTCGTCGCTGGCCTTCGACACGGTCTATGCCGAGGGGCAGCGGCGCTATGTGGAAAGCCTTTCGGCTTACGCGCGGCAGTTCCTCGACATGATGGGCAAGCCGGATGTGGACCACATCAGCGGCCTGTCGCCCGCGATCAGTATCGAGCAGAAGACGACCTCGAAGAACCCGCGGTCCACCGTCGGCACGGTGACCGAGATCTACGACTACCTGCGCCTGCTGTTCGCGCGGGTGGGCACGCCCTTCAGCCCCGCGACCGGCCTGCCGATCGAGGCGCAGCAGGTGCAGGACATGGTGGACGGCGTGATGGCCATGCCTGAGGGCACGCGGGCCTATCTGCTGGCCCCGATCGTGCGCGACCGGAAGGGCGAATACCGCAAGGAATTCCTGGAGCTGCGCAAGCAGGGCTTTCAGCGCGTCAAGGTGAACGGGCAGTTCTACGAGATCGAGGAGGCCCCCACGCTCGACAAGAAGTTCCGCCACGACATCGACGTGGTGGTGGACCGGATCGTGGTGCGCGAGGGGCTGGAGACGCGGCTGGCCGACAGCTTCCGCACGGCGCTGAACCTGGCCGACGGCATCGCCATCGTCGAGACGGCGGTCGACGAGGGGCAGGAGCCGGTCCGCACGACCTACAGCGAGAAATTCGCCTGCCCGGTCAGCGGCTTCACCATCCCCGAGATCGAGCCGCGGCTGTTTTCCTTCAACGCGCCCTACGGGGCCTGCCCGGCCTGCGACGGGCTGGGGGTGGAGCTGTTCTTTGACGAGCGGCTGGTGGTGCCGGATGTGACGCTGAAGCTGAAGGACGGGGCGCTGGCGCCCTGGAACAAGTCGAAAAGCCCCTATTTCATCCAGACCATCGACGCGCTGGCCAAGCACTATGGCTTCGATCCGAAGAAGCCGTGGAAGGACCTGCCCGAGAACGTGCAGAAGCTGTTCCTCTACGGTTCGGGCGATGAGGAGATCGAGTTCCGCTTTGACGAGGGTGGCCGGGTCTATACCGTGTCCCGCGTCTTCGAGGGCGTGATCCCGAACATGGAGCGGCGCTACCGCGAGACCGACAGCGCCTGGGTGCGCGAGGAGTTCGAGCGCTACCAGAACAACCGCCATTGCGGCACCTGCGGCGGCTACCGGCTGAAGCCCGAGGCGCTGGCAGTGAAGATCGCGGGGCTGCACGTCGGGCAGGTGGTCGAGAAGTCGATCCGCGAGGCGCTGGCCTGGGCCGAGACGGTGCCCGCCAGCCTGACGAACCAGAAGAACGAGATCGCGCGGGCGATCCTGAAGGAAATCCGCGAACGGCTGGGGTTCCTGAACAACGTGGGCCTTGAGTACCTGACGCTGAGCCGGTCGGCGGGCACGCTGTCAGGCGGCGAAAGCCAGCGGATCCGGCTGGCCAGCCAGATCGGGTCGGGCCTGACGGGCGTGCTTTACGTGCTCGACGAGCCCTCGATCGGGCTGCACCAGCGCGACAACGACCGCCTGCTTGGCACGCTGAAGAACCTGCGCGACCAGGGCAATACGGTGCTGGTCGTGGAACATGACGAGGAAGCGATCCGCGAGGCGGATTATGTCTTCGACATCGGCCCCGGTGCCGGGGTGCATGGCGGGCAGGTGGTGTCGAAGGGCACGCCGGGCGAGGTTGCGGGCGATCCGGCCTCGATCACCGGGCAATACCTGTCGGGCACGCGCGAGATTGCGGTGCCCAAGCTGCGCCGCGACGGGAACGGCAAGAAGCTGACCGTGGTGAAGGCCACTGGCAACAACCTGAAGGATGTGACGGCCGAGTTTCCGCTTGGCATGTTCGTCTGCGTGACGGGCGTGTCGGGTGGCGGCAAGTCGACGCTGACCATCGAGACGCTGTTCAAGAACGCCGCGCTGAAGCTGAACGGCGCGCGCGAGACGCCGGCGCCCTGCGAGACGATCAAGGGGTTCGAGCATCTGGACAAGGTGATCGACATCGACCAGCGCGCCATCGGGCGGACGCCGCGGTCAAACCCGGCGACCTATACCGGTGCCTTCACCCCGATCCGCGACTGGTTTGCTGGCCTGCCCGAGGCCAAGGCGCGCGGCTACCAGCCGGGGCGATTCAGCTTCAACGTGAAAGGCGGGCGCTGCGAGGCCTGTCAGGGCGACGGCGTCATCAAGATCGAGATGCACTTCCTGCCCGACGTCTACGTGACCTGCGAGACCTGCAAGGGCCACCGCTACAACCGCGAGACGCTGGAAATTCACTTCAAAGGCAAGAGCATCGCCGACGTTCTTGAGATGACGGTCGAAGACGCGCAGGAGTTCTTCAAGGCCGTCCCCTCGATCCGCGAGAAGATGGACGCGCTGATGGAGGTGGGCCTTGGCTACATCAAGGTCGGCCAGCAGGCGACGACGCTGTCAGGCGGCGAGGCGCAGCGGGTGAAGCTGTCGAAGGAACTGGCGCGGCGGTCGACGGGGCGCACGCTCTATATCCTCGACGAGCCGACGACGGGGCTGCACTTCGAGGATGTGCGCAAGCTGCTGGAGGTGCTGCATGCGCTGGTCGACCAGGGCAATACGGTCGTGGTGATCGAGCACAACCTTGACGTGGTGAAGACCGCGGACTGGATCATCGACATCGGCCCCGAGGGCGGCGATGGCGGCGGGCGGATCGTGGCGACCGGCACGCCCGAGGATGTGGCGAAGGTCGCGGAAAGCCATACCGGGCATTACCTTGCGCCGCTGTTGAAGCGCCGTGCGCGGGTGGCGGCGGAATGAGCGCCGTCATCTGGCAAAGGGTCGAGGGGGCGCTGGTCTTTGCGGCCATGCTGGTGGCCGTTCTCGGGATGAACCTCGGTCAAGGCTGGGCATGGTGGGCCCTTGCGGTCCTGTTCTTTGCGCCGGACATCGGATTTCTGGGGTACCTTGCCGGCCCGCGCGTGGGGGCCGTGGTCTACAACCTGCTTCACCTCTACGGGATATGGCTCGCGGTGGCGATCTGGGGCTTTGCCATTTCGGGAAATACTGCGGCTGGACTGTTCGGCCTGCTCTGGGCGGCGCATGTCGGGTTCGACCGTATGCTGGGTTATGGGCTGAAGGAATCATCGGGCTTTGGCGAGACGCACCTGGGCCGCATCGGGCGTTAAGGGGCCGGCCTGCTGGCGGAAATCCGGCCTTTGACTGTTTCCGTTTTCGCGATGCGCGAGCCCCCGGGCGGTCGTTTGTTCACCGTGGCAGCCGCTTCCTGCAAGTGGTTCGCCTGCCAGTTGAATCTTCGTCGCATTTCAGCCGCATTCTTCAAATCAAGGCCTGAATGCGCTATGTTGACGGTCGGTGTGGCAGATTTTCCTGCCTCGGTTGGGTGTACTGAAATGAAACTGTTCAAGACAATTTCGATGGCCATTGCGGCCGTGCTGTTTGCCGGTGCCGCTGCGGCGGCGACGGTGAACTGCCCCGGCACGACGACGGCCGGCCGTGTCTTCACGCTGGATACCTCGACCGCCTCGACCTGCCTCGGCTTCGGCGGCGGCAATATCTCGGGTAACCCGAACGGGGCGAACCCGGATCCGATCTACGGGCTGATGCCCGGCCTGACCCTGATCGACAAGAGCGACGACGGCACCAGCGGTGTCGGTCCGACCTCGCTGTCGGCGACCAGCGGTTCGCTGACGTCGGGACGGAACGGGGCCTTTTCGTTCATCCTGCCGGCGGCCCCCAAGGGCTTTACCTGGACGAACATCGTCATCGCCTTCAAGAGCGGGTTCGGCGGCATCACCCCGACCTGGGCGGCTTTCCTGCTGCCGGGCGGCGTGACCAGCGGCGCCTGGACCATCTCGGGTGCGCGGCAGGGTCTGTCGCACGTCAACCTGTACGGCGAGCTGGTTCCGGCGGCGGTTCCGCTGCCTGCGGCGGGTTTGCTGCTGGTGGGCGCAGTCGGTGGACTGGCGCTGGTGCGTCGCCGTCGCAAGTCGGTCTGAGACCGGACGAAGCTGAATTGGAAAGGGCGGCCCGACGGGCCGCCCTTTTCCTTTTGTATCAGGTGGTTGTCAGGCCTGTTTGACCGGGCAGGTCGAGAGGCCGAGGATCGAGTAGATCGGGCAGGTACCGACAAGGCCCGTCAGCAACGGGACGATGCCGATCAGCTTGGCGTAGTGCCAGGCGCCGGAGCCCTGATCGACGAAGAACCAGACAAGCAGCGCGAGCCCGAGGATGATCCTGAGCGCGCGGTCGAGGGTGCCTTCGTTGGTGGTGAACATGGTGCTTTCCTTCTTGCTGGGCGCGACGCGCCGGGAATACAGCCAGGATCGCAGGCGTGGCGATTGCGGTCTGTGACCTAGTCACCCGCGGCCTCGCCCGCGGCGAGGTGCCGCAGGGCGTCCCCGTCGAGCAGGCTTATGCGGCCCCGTTCCGTGGTGACAAATCCGCGGCGGGCAAAGAGTTCGAGCTTGCGCGAGACGACCTCGCGGGCCGAGCCGATCTGGTTGGCCAGATCCTGGTGCGTGGCCGTGACCCGGTCGTCCGAGGCCATGTCGACGAGGGCCCGCGCGAGCCGCTGCTCGATCGGAAGGAAGGCCACGTCTTCCAGAAGCTGCATCAGGTTCTGCAGCCGCGACGCGAAAGCGCCGAAGACGAAATGGGCGAAGGCGGGCGACTGCTGCATCAGCGACAGGAACAGGCTGCGCGGGATCAGGACCGCCTCGCCGTCGGTTGCGGCGACGCCCTCGGCCGAATAGGCCTCGCCGCCGAGCAGGCCGAGGGTCGTCTGGACGCAGGTATCGCCGCGTTCGACGGTGTAGAGACGCACCTCGCGCCCGGTGCGGCCGGTCAGGAAGACGTCGATCCGCCCGCGCAGCAGGACGAGGAAGCCCGACACCGTGTCACCGGGATGAAAGAGGATGGTGCCGGCCGGGAACGAGAAGGGCTGAAGCCCCTGCAGCGACTGGCCGGCCTGCCCGCCCGGCGGGTCGGCGGCGACGATGTCTTCGTACCAGGTCATGCGGTCCCCGCCCGTCGTGTCGCGCGGTGGTCAGCAGACATGATTCGATCCGGCAAGGCCAGTGTCCGGCCGGGTTCGCCCGTTTGATTTCAGGACGCGGACAATCGTGTAACTGAATTGCGACTGTTGAATCGTGCCGCGCCAAACCAGATGTGGAGAGCGAAGGGGTTTCTTGATCCCAACCCTAGTCGGGCGTATGGTGAAGCTGTCGTAAAGCGTAGTGGGTGCGCCACGGCGGGTTGGGGAGTGCGGCATTTTCAGCCGCCGACTTATGGGTGTGAAATGAAACTCAAGTCTGTCGTACTGGGCCTTGTGGCCGCAGTCGGACTGTCGGGGGCCGCAATGGCCAAGACGGTCACGTTCGACTTCTCGGCGGCCTCTTCTGGCAGCTGGGCGTCGTCACTGTCCTACAATGTCGGGGGCGTTGGCCTGACGGTCACCGGTTCGGACACCACCGGCATGGCCGGGCAGGTCCAGACCTGGGCCGGGCATGGCCTTGGCGTGAAGAGCGCCACGGACTGCACCTTCCACGGTGCCTGCTTCGGGTCGGACCATCAGGTCGACGCGAGTGGCCGCAAGGACATCGTGAACCTGGCCTTCAGCCAGGCGGTCAGCATCACGCAGATCGCCTTCAGCTATGTCGACCAGAACGACACCTTCGATTTCTACGTCAGCGGCAACAAGCTGGCGCAGCTCGGCGTGTCGCCGCTGGTGGCGGTGAACTCGACGCTGGGCAACCTGTTCGGGATCGGCGCGGGCGTGTCGAGCCAGCAGGTCTGCCGCCTGTTCAAGGGCCGCAACTTCTGCCAGACGCAGTGGAACTTCTCGGCGTTCAAGCTGACCAGCGTCACGGTTGACGCGCCGGCGGCCGTGCCGGTTCCGGCGGCGGGCCTGATGCTGCTGGGCGGCGTCGGTGCGCTGGCGATGTTCCGCCGCAAGCGCCGCGCGGCCTGATCGCAGGGCAATCGGAATTGAAAAGGGCGGCCCTCGGGCCGCCCTTCTTCGTTTCGGGGCCGGTGCCCGGGGCCGTGGCCCCGGGCGGGCAGATCAGTCCATCGCCTTGAAGTTCAGCGCGGCACCTTCCTTGATGCCCGAGAACCAGCGTGCGGTGACGGTCTTGGTCTTGGTGTAGAAGCGGAAGGCATCGGGGCCATACTGGTTCAGGTCGCCGAAGGCCGACTTCTTCCAGCCACCGAAGGTGTAGTAGGACAGCGGCACCGGGATCGGGAAGTTGATGCCGACCATGCCGACGTTGACGCGGGAGGCGAAGTCGCGGGCGGTGTCGCCATCGGCGGTGAAGATCGCGGTACCGTTGCCGTATTCGTTGTCGATGACCAGGTTCAGCGCGTCGTCGTAGGTCTTGGCGCGGACGGTCGAAAGCACGGGGCCGAAGATCTCCTGCTTGTAGATGTCCATGTCGGTCGTGACGTTGTCAAACAGCGTCGGGCCGACGAAGAAGCCGTTCTCGTAGCCCTGCAGCTTGAAGCCACGGCCGTCGACCACGAGTTTCGCGCCCTGCTCGACACCACTGGTGATCAGGCCCTTGACGCGGTCCTGCGCGGCCTTGGTGACCAGCGGCCCGAAGTCGACGTCGTTGCCGGCGGTATAGGGGCCGACCTTGAGTTTCTCGATGCGCGGGATCAGGCGTTCGATCAGCGCGTCGGCGGTCTTGTCGCCGACCGGCACCGCGACCGAGATCGCCATGCAGCGTTCGCCCGCTGCGCCGTAGCCTGCGCCGATCAGGGCGTCGGCGGCCTTGTCCATGTCGGCGTCCGGCATGATCAGCATGTGGTTCTTGGCACCGCCGAAGCACTGGGCGCGCTTGCCGTTCGCGGCGGCGCGACCGTAGATGTACTGTGCGATCGGGGTGGAGCCGACGAAGCCCACGCCCTGGATGATCTCGTTATCGAGGATGCCGTCGACGATTTCCTTGTCGCCGTTCACGACCTGCAGCACGCCATCGGGCAGGCCCGCCTCTTGCAGCAGTTGCGCCAGCAGGAGCGAGGTCGAGGGCACACGCTCGGACGGCTTGAGGATCATCGCGTTGCCCGAGGCCAGCGCCGGGCCCATCTTCCACAGCGGGATCATGGCGGGGAAGTTGAAGGGCGTGATGCCCGCGACCACGCCGAGCGGCTGGCGCATCGAATAGATGTCGATGCCGGGGCCGGCGTTGTCGGTCATCTCGCCTTTCAGCAGCGCCGGGGCGCCCATGCACACCTCGATCACCTCAAGCCCGCGCTGGACGTCGCCCTTGGCGTCGGGGATCGTCTTGCCGTGCTCGACGCTGACCAGTTCGGCCAGCTTGTCCATGTTCTGGTTGATGAGCGCGCCGAAGGCCATCATCACGCGGGCGCGGCGCTGCGGGTTGGTCGCGGCCCACTTGAGCTGGGCCTTTGCCGCGTCTGCGATGGCGGCGTCCAGCTCGGCCACCGAGGCGAGCGCGACGCGGGCCTGAACTTCGCCGGTGGCGGGGTTGTAGATGTCCGAGAAGCGTCCCGAGGTGCCGGGGACAAGCTTGCCGTTGATCCAGTGACCGATCTCTTTCATGGGGTCCTCCCGTAAGTGATGCGTCCTTTTAGTCTTGCATTTTTGTTTGGAAAAGCGGCAGTTTCCCAAAAGGGTTTTGCAAGATTGCAGGTATGGCATGGAGGTGGACTGGGATGACCTGCGCGTGTTCCTGTCTGTGGCGCGCACCGAAAGCCTGTCGGCGGCGGGCAAGGCACTAAAGCTTGACCCCGCGACGGTGGGGCGGCGGATTGCCCGGCTGGAAGAGGGGCTGGGGGCGAAGCTGTTTGCGAAAAGCCCGCAAGGCTATGCCCTGACGGATGCGGGGCAGCGGCTGACGGCCCATGCCGAAAAGGCTGAACAGGCCATGTCGGCGGCGACCGAGGATCTGCAGGCGGGGGCCGGGGGACTGACGGGGCAGATCCGCATCGGTGCGCCCGACGGCTGTGCGAACTATCTGCTGCCCCAGGTCTGCGCGGCGATCTGCGATGAGAATCCGGGGCTGGAGGTGCAGATCGTCGCCCTGCCGCGGGTCTTCAACCTGTCGCGGCGCGAGGCCGACCTGGCCATCGCGGTGTCTCCGCCGACCGCGGGCAGGCTCAGCGTGCAGAAGATCACCGACTACCGCCTGCATCTTGCGGCATCGCGGCGTTACCTCGACCGGCACCCGCCGATCCTGTCGCGCGACGACCTGAACGGACACCGGACGATCGGCTATATCCCCGACATGATCTTCGACAAGGAGCTGGACTATCTGGCCGAGGCCGGGGTGCAGATGGTGCCGCTGGCCTCGAACTCGGTCTCGGTGCAGTTCATGTGGGTGCGGGCGGGGTCGGGCGTGGCCATCGTGCACGACTTTGCCATTCCTTCGGCCCCCGACGTGGTGAAGCTGATCCCGGACCAGTTCTCGCTGACGCGGGCCTTCTGGCTGATCCGGCATGCCGATGACCGCAGGCTGGAGCGGATGAACCGCTTTGCAGAGGCGCTGGTCCGCGGACTGCGGGCGGAAGTGCAGAGACTTGAAGCACTTGCTTGACATAAAGTTGCGCGGGGTCGAGCATCGGGGACAGGTTCTTGCTTGAAGGGAGGCCCAGATGATTACCGTATCCCAGATCCTGCGCTCGAAGTCGGCGGCGGGGGTGCTGACCGTCAAGCCGGGTGCCACGGTTGCCGCCGCGGCCGAGCTGCTGTCGTCGATGCGGATCGGGGCGGTGATCGTGTCGTCCGACGGCACGACGCCCGAGGGCATCCTGTCCGAGCGCGACATCGTGCGGGAACTGGGGCGGCGCGGCGGGGCGATCCTGAACGACCACGTCAGCGCGCTGATGACCAAGAACCCGATCACCTGCACGCCCGAGGATTCGTCGGACCATGTGCTGGAGACGATGACCGAGGGGCGGTTCCGGCACCTGCCGGTGGTGAAGGGCGGGCAGATGGTGGGCCTGATCTCGATCGGCGACGTGGTGAAGGCGCGGCTTGCCGAACTGGCGATGGAGAAGGACGCCCTGACCGGGATGATCATGGGAAGCTGACGCGACCCCCAAGCCCTTGCAATTCCTGACGCAATATTGTTGCGTCAGGTAACTGCCGCCGAGGAGGGACCCCATGCGCATCGGACTGTACCCGGGGACCTTCGACCCGCTGACGCTGGGCCATATCGACATCATCGAGCGGGCGGCCGTGCTGGTGGACCGTCTGGTGATCGGCGTGGCGATCAACCGGGACAAGGGGCCGCTGTTCACCCTGGAAGAACGCGTGGCGATGATCGAGGCGGAATGCGCGGGGATCATCCAGAAGACCGGCGGTCAGATCGTCGTGCACCCGTTCGAGAACCTGCTGATCGACTGCGCGCAGGACGTGGGCGCGAAGGTCATCATCCGGGGTCTGCGGGCGGTTGCGGACTTCGAATACGAATTCCAGATGGTCGGGATGAACCGGGCGCTGAATGCCGAGATCGAGACGGTGTTCCTGATGGCCGATGCCCGGCGTCAGGCGATTGCCTCGAAACTGGTGAAGGAAATTGCGCGTCTGGGGGGCGACGTGTCGAAGTTCGTCACCCCCCAGGTCAGGGCGGCTTTGTCCACCCGTTTCGGTCAGAAGCCGTAGACGGCGCGGCGGGCCAGGGATTCGGCGTCGCCGGGGTAGATGTTCAGGTCTTCGGCCAGTGCCGTGGGCACGCCTTTCAGCGCGAAGACGGTACGCCGGTATTCGGCGCGCTTGCGAAGTCGTTCGGTCAGTTTGTCGAACATGATCTGGTTCCTTTCATGGGCCTGCCCCGGGGGGCAGGTTTTCGCGTCCGGGCCGGTCAGGCGCCGTAGACTGCGCGGCGGGCGATGCGTTCGGCATCGCCGGGGAAAATGTCGAGGTCGAGCGCCAGGTGAAGCGGCATGCTCTGCAGTGCTGCGACCGTGCGACGGTACTGGCTGCGCCTGCGAAGCGAGGCGGCGAACCGGTCGATGATCGTGGCCATGATGGCTATCCTTCTTTCTGCGTTGCGGCATTTCTTTTGCCGCAGTGCAAAGATGGCCATTCTGGTGGCGCTAACAAGTCATAGCTTGAGAAGTCTGCCATGCACCTTTTGCATGGCTTGAAAAGCGGACGGGCGCCCGAAGGCGCCCGCCAAACCCTTGAGGACGCAGGGAAATCAGATCAGCTTGCCCATCGCGACCGCGGTATCCGACATGCGGTTCGAGAAGCCCCATTCGTTGTCGTACCAGGTCAGGATCGACACGAAGGTCCCGTCCATGACCTTGGTCTGGTCCATGTGGAAGACCGAGGAATGCGGGTCATGGTTGAAGTCCGACGACACCAGCTTGTCGTTGGTGTAGCCGAGGATGCCCTTGAGCGGACCGTCGGCGGCGGCCTTGATCGCGGCGTTCACCTCCTCGACGCTGGTCGGGCGCTTGGCGATGAACTTCAGGTCCACGACCGAGACGTTGGGCGTCGGCACGCGGATCGCGAAACCGTCAAGCTTGCCCTTCAGTTCCGGCAGCACAAGACCCACGGCCTTGGCCGCACCGGTCGAGGTCGGGATCATCGACAGGGCCGCGGCGCGGGCGCGGTAGAGGTCCTTGTGCATGGTGTCCAGCGTCGGCTGGTCGCCGGTGTAGCTGTGGATCGTCGTCATCATGCCCTTTTCGATGCCGATGACGTTGTTCAGCACCTGCGCCACCGGCGACAGGCAGTTTGTCGTGCAGGAGGCGTTCGACACGACGATGTCGTCCCGGGTCAGGGTGTTGTGGTTCACGCCGAAGACGATGGTCTTGTCTGCGCCGTCACCGGGGGCCGAGATCAGCACGCGCTTCGAGCCGTTCTCGAGGTGCGGCAGGCACTTTTCCTTGCTGGTGAAGATTCCGGTGCATTCCATCACCACGTCGACATTGCCCCAGGGCAGGTCGGCGGGGTTCTTGATGGCGGTCACTTCCATCGGGCCGCGGCCCACGTCGATGGCGTTGCCCTTGACCGTGACGGTCGCGGGAAAGCGGCCATGCACCGAGTCATAGCGCAGGAGGTGCGCGTTCGTTTCGACCGGGCCGAGGTCGTTGATCGCGACCACCTCGATGTCGGTCCGACCCGACTCGATGATGGCGCGCAGCACGTTGCGCCCGATCCGCCCAAATCCGTTGATTGCAACCTTCACCGTCATGCCGGCCTCCTGTGGTCACTCAGATGCCCGGAACCCGGGCTGAAAATGTTGGCGCTAACATTGTCGTTTTTGCGCCCGCGTCAACCTGCCTTTGGCACGATCAGCGCCAGAAGGCCACCCAT
>JBJOQI010000066.1:0-2996 GCA_046050045.1 Pseudomonadota bacterium
CGTTCTTCGTGACCGACACCGGCGAGAAGTTCTGGGGCCAGGACCGGCTGGAGGATCTGGACATGCACCTGGCGGGGAAGCTCTGACGGAGGGGGGCGGTCGGGCGGGGCTGCGTCGGGCAATCGCCTCCCCCCCCCGCGGCCCCTCCCCACGAGGGGGGCGGGGAGGCGCGAGCGGTTACGGCGGGTGAAACGGCAAGGGATGGGCGCTTCCCTCCCCCCTTCGTGGGGGAGGGAGAGGGTGGGGGGCTTCAGCCCCGGACAGCGGTGACGAAGGCCTCGATTTCGGCAGGGGTGGTGCACCAGGAGCAGACAAGGCGCGCGGCGAGGGGGTCGCCGCCGGGGCCGTCCATCGACTGGTCGCCGGGCCAGAGGTAGTATTTCGCCCCTGCGGCCTGCGCCCGGGCGTGCCCCTCGCGCGGCCAGGCGGCGAAGACGGAGTTGGCGTCGGTCGGGTGGACGAGGCTTGCGCCCAGAACCGACAGGATCGACTGCGACAGGTGCCGCGCGCGGTCGTTCGCGCTGCGGGCCAGCCGCAGCCAGAGGTCATCCGCCAGATAGGCATCGAACTGGGCCGAGAGGTAGCGGTGCTTGGAAAAGAGATGCCCGCCCCGCTTGCGGCGCAGCTCGAACTCCCACGCGCGGGCGGGGTCGAAGATCACCACGGCCTCGACCCCCATGCAGCCGTTCTTGGTGCCGCCGAAGGACAGCACATCGACGCCCGCCTTCCACGTCATCTCGGCCGCCGTGCACCCCGCGCCGACCAGCGCATTGGCAAAGCGCGCGCCATCCATGTGCACCGGCAGATTGTAGGATTTTGCCACATCGCACAGCGCTCGCACCTGTTCCGCGCGGTAGACGGCCCCGTTCTCGGTTGCATTCGTGATACTCACGGCCCCGCGCTGGACGGAATGGACAAAGCCCTGGCCCGTCGCCTCGATGGCGGCGCGCAGGCCTTCGGGCGTCATCTTCGCGTGATCGCCGCCGACCAGACGCAGTTTCGCGCCGCCGGTATAGAACTCGGGCGCGCCGCATTCGTCTTCCTCGATATGGGCGTTGCGGTGGCAGTAGATCGCGCCCCAGGGATCGGTCAGGACCGACAAGGACAGCACGTTCGCCGCCGTGCCGGTGGCGACAAGGTAGACCACGGCCCCGGGCGCCTCGAAGATGTCGCGGACGCGGGCGGTGACGCGTTCCATGATCGGGTCGGTGCCGTAGGAGGGCGCGAAGCCGTCGTTGGAGGCGGCAAGTGCTGCCATGATCTCGGGCGCGGTGCCCGAGGCATTGTCGGAGGCAAAGAACATCAGAGATCCTCGATGACGTGGTCTTCCCAGTCGTCTTCATCGACTTCGAACTCGGGGATTGTCCATCCCTTCACCGACATGCCGGCGTCGTGGACCGAGTTCCTGTCGCCCGAGATCAGGTAGTGCCAGTCGGGCAGGGGAAGGCCCTGATGCCGCAGGCGATAGGCGCAGGTCGAGGGCATCCAGTAGGCGACTTTGGAAATCGACTTCGGCGTCAGCACTACGCATTCGGGCACCAGCGTCTTGCGGATGTCGTACTGGCCGCAGCGGCAGGTCTCGCCGTCGAGCAGCCGGCAGCCGATCCGGGTAAAGGCAATCTCGCCGGTGTCGGCGTCTTCCAGCTTGTTCAGGCAGCACTTGCCGCAGCCGTCGCAGAGCGCCTCCCATTCGGGGGGCGTCAGTTTGGTCAGGGGCAGTTCCCAGAAGTTGGGGCGGAGTTTGGTCATCACGCGACTTTGGCGGAGGGGCGCGGGAAAGGGAAGGGTCAGAGCAGCAGGCGGACGAGCGGACGCCCCGGCTTGGCGCGTGCGACCTCGGTGAAACCGGCCTTCAGGAAGGTGCTGGTCGAGCCGACGAAGAGGCCGATGGATTTCGACTGCTTCGCCCGGTCCATCGGGCTGGCCTCGATCACGCGCGCGTCGTTGGCGCGGGCATGGGCGATGGCGGCCCGAAGGAAGGGCCCGGAAAGCCCGCGCCCGCGTTCGCGCGCCCGGACGAAGAAGCACGAGATCGCCCAGACCGCCGGATCGGCGGCGGGGGCGTCGGGCAGTGGGGTGGAGGAGCGGCCCGGGTTGTTCCATTCCGGCACGTCGGCGCGGGGGCCGACCTGCATCCAGCCGATCGGCTGGTCGTCGCGGAAGGCCAGCAGGCCGGGCGGCGGGCCGGCGGCGATGCGGGCGAGCATCAGGTCGCGCTTGGCGTCCCCGTCCAGCGCCGCCCGTGTCGCGGGGCGCAGGCGGAAATAGGTGCACCAGCAGCCGTAGCAGGCCCCTGACAGCCCGAAGAGGTCGGTGAAGGCACCGGCCAGATCGGGCGTCAGCGGCAGGAAACGGAGAGCGTCGGTCATGGGGGTGTAGCCCAAAACATGTTCACTAATTGTTCACCTACTTTGCCCATAACGTCAAGTCAGGGCCACAGGTCGCGGCGACGGCCCGCCGGATACGTGTGCAGATTTCCTCGGCCAGGGCGCAGGGATAGGCCGCTTTTGCCCGGTTCGGGGAAGGTGTGTTCTGGGTGCCGGCTCTTGACAGAGTCCCGGCACGGCGTGTTCCGTTAGGCGGGTCTGCTCTTGTGAGGCTGCGACGTTGGAAGACCCGAGTTTTCCCATTTTTCTGATTGGCTTGGCCGTCCTTGCATTTGCATTCTGGTTTGCAATCCTGCTTCCGGCGAACATGGCGGCCGCGCGGGGCAGAAGCCAGATTGTCTGGATCCTGATCAGCCTTGTCGGATCACCCATACTGGCAATCCTCTTGCTGGTCGCGCTGGGGGAAGCGCCTGCGCAGCGCCCTTAGCTCCTGCGGGGCGCCGGACTCACGATCTGGCCCGCGTCAGAGCGCGGCGAGGATATCCCGCGCCCTTGCGCAGTCGGCGTCCATCTGGGCCACCAGCGCGGGCAGGTCGTCGAACTTCATCTCGGGGCGGAGGTAGTCGACCAGCGCGACGGACAGGTGCTGGCTGTAGAGGTCGCCCGAGA
>JBJOQI010000067.1:0-17759 GCA_046050045.1 Pseudomonadota bacterium
CAGGCTGCGCGTCCATTGCCCCCAGGTCGCCATGAAGTCGAAAAGCGTGCCGTCCTTGTCGAACAGAAGTCCGCGGATCTCGGTCATGGCGCACTCCTTCTCGTTTGCTGCGGGCAGAGAATGAGCAAGCATCGCCCGCCGCGCAACCGCCAAAGCGACGGGGTATCGCTGGTCGGCAGGCCGCCGCCCGTGCCCCGCCCCATGCCCCGCCCAGTGCCCAGTGCCCAGTGCCCCGCACTCAGGTCCAGTGCGGCAGGTCCCCGCCGGGCAGCAGGGCCCGCGCGCGCAGCGGCGCGTCGGGGGGCAGTCCGCGCTCCTGGCAAAAGGCCATGACAAGGCTGTCGTCGGTCAGGATATGGTCCAGCACGGCACCCGAAAAGCCGGGGTCGCCCGCCAGGCGGCGCAGGTCGTCCGGCCCGGCTCCGCTCGCCGCCATGAAGGCCCCGAGCCGGTCGCCATCCTCGGCCAGCCAGGCCAGCGCGCCCAGCGCCAGCGCCTCGGCAGCTTCCCGCTCGTTCCGCATTGTCGTCCTTTCGCCAGCCATGTCGCCCCTGAACGGTAAAGGTTTCCTTAACCATTACAAACAAAGGATGAGCGTGAGCAGGTGCTAGAGCAAACGGTGCGGTGTCGCGATGGCGGGCAGGATACTCATTGTCGATGACGTTGCCGCCAGCCGCACGATCCTGAAGCTCAAGCTGGCCGCGGCACGGTATGACATGGCCGAAGCCGCAACCGGACAGGAGGCGCTGGGTCTCGCCCGGCAGTTCCGGCCCGATCTCGTGCTGCTTGACCTGATGCTGCCCGACCTGCACGGAACCGAGGTCTGCCGCAGGCTCAAGGCCGATCCGGCCACTGCTGACATCCCGGTGATCGTGGTGACGGGCCTGACCGATTCCACCTCGCGCTGCGACGCCCTGCGGGCAGGGGCCGATGACGTCATGGCCAAGCCCGCCGATGTCTTCCTGCTGCTGGCCCGGATGCGCAGCCTGCTGCGTGCCCGCGAAATCGACGCCGATCTTGGCCGCCGCAACCGCTCGGTGCTGGAATATGTCCTGGCCGAACCGCCGCCGCCGCCGTTCGAGGCCCGCCCCCGGATCGCCATCGTCGCGGGCCCCCAATGCCCCGATCCGGCCTGGCTGGCGGATGCGCGCGTGCGCTTCGGCAGCGACGCAAGGATTGTCGCACCCGAAAACGCGCTCGACCTCTGGGCGCGGGGCAGCGGCCCCGACCTTGTGGTGGTCGCAACCGCCAACGATCCGAAGTCGGACGGGCTATTGCTGATGTCGGAACTGCGGGCCCGCAGCGCGGCGCGGGCGGCACCGGTCTGCGTCCTGGTCCCACCCGAAGCGCGCGAGGTCGCGGCGATGGCGCTCGATCTCGGGGCCTCGGACGTGCTCTGGTCGGACTACGCGCCCGAAGAGGTCCGCCTGCGCCTGTCGCGCCTGAACGCCCGCCGCCAGCGGATCGAGCAGCAGCGCGCCACCCTCGACGCCGGTCTGCGCCTGGCGGTGACCGATGACCTGACCGGCCTGCACAACCGCCGCTATGCCCAGACGGCGCTCGAGCGCATGGCGGCCGCCTCGCAGGACTCGGGCCTTGCCTTCGCGGTCATCCTGCTCGACGTCGACCGCTTCAAGTCGGTGAACGACGGCCACGGCCATGCCGCGGGCGATGCCGTCCTGTGCGAGATCGCGGCACGGCTGCGCGACAACCTGCGCAACATCGACATCATCGCCCGGATGGGTGGCGAGGAGTTCCTCGTGGCCCTGCCCGACTGTTCGCTCGACGACGCCCGCGCGACGGCAGAACGGCTGCGCCGGGTCGTGGCGGAACGCGCCTTCGTGCTGAACCCCTCGGGGCAGGTGCAGGTGACGATCTCGGCGGGCCTTGCCATTTCCCGGGTGCCGCCCGGCCCCGCCGAATCGCTTCCCGATCTGCTCGAACGGGCCGACCGGGCGCTGCTGACGGCAAAGGCACAGGGGCGCAATCAGGTTACCATCGCCCGTACCGCCGCCTGAGCCTGCGGCGCCTCAGTGCTTGCCGCGGAACTTGCGGATCGCGCTTTCGATCCGGTCGGCGAAGGCCGCGCGTTCCTCGGTCGTCATCTGGCCCAGCCGGGCGATCAGCAGGTCCTCGCCCAGTTCGATCCGCTCTTCGGTGCGCGCCCGTTGCGCCGCCAGCGCCGCCCGCACCGCCGCCTCGTTCCATTCGGGCGCCCGCAGCGTCGCGAGCAGCGCGTTAAAGCCTTCGACCGCCGCGCGCCGCGAGTCCCGGTGGTCCGGGCTGCGCTTGAAGAACTCTTCGCGCAGGAAGTCGCGGTCGCCCTCGGACAACGCCTCGGTGAAGGGACCGAAGCCCACGTCGTCCGGCCCGCCGCGGAACCCGTCGCGCCCATGCCGTGCCACGGCCCCCGCGACCAGCCCCAGCACCAGCAGGTTCACCGCGAGCGAGCCGATCAGCGCCGCGCGCATCCAGCCAAAGCCCGAAGTCCGCTTCGGCGGCTCTGGCGTCGGCGCAACCCCCGGGGTTTCAGCCTGATTGTCCAGTTCACCCATCATCACCCCTCCGACGCATCGGATACGAGAAAGTCTTCGGCACCGGGGTAAAGCTCGACCGTTCCGGTGCTGCCCGTGCCAAGATAGTCGGTCAGCGTCGTGCTGCCGATCTGGCCCGAGAACCCGATCCAGACCCCGGCCACCGCCGCCGAAGCCAGGCCGCCAAGCCCGCCCCAGCCACCAAGGCCTGCCAGCATGGACCCGAACCATCCGCCGCCCGCCGGCACAGCGCCGGATGCCGCAGCGGCCATCGGGCGCGGCTTCGGCATTTCCGCAGCGGCATCCGCCAGAACGCGGGCCAGCAGCGCCTCCGACGGATCGGCCGCGCCCTGCCGCACCTGGGCGAAGAACCCTGCCAGCATTTCATCATCGGTATCCGTCACGATGTGCTTGTCACTCATCGTCATACCCCAGTTCATCCTTGCGCCCGGCCAGGATGGCCGCAAGCGCGCGTTTTCCCCTGGCCGTCAGGCTTTCCACTGCCTCGACGCCCACATCCAGAACCGCCGCGATCTCGGGGTTCGACAGCCCCTCGATATGCCGCAGCACGACCGCCTGCCGCTGCCGCTCGGGCAGCTGCATCAGCGCCGCCTGGAAGGCCGCCATGCGGTCGGTCTCGATCATCCCCGCCACCACGCCGGGGCGGTCGTCCTCGGGCTCGGCGATCTCGTCGATGCCGACGCTGCGCCGCTTGCGCAGCCTGTCGGTGCAGAGGTTCGCCGTCACCCGGTAGAGCCAGGTCGTCACCCGCGCCTCGCCGGTCCGCCAGCCCGGGGCCGCGCGCCAGAGCCGCAGCATCGCCTCCTGCGCCACGTCCTCGGCCTCGGCCGCATCGCCAAGCATCCGCTGTGCCACGCGCAGCGCAAGCGGCGTCAGCCGCAGGGTCAGCGCCCGCGCGGCAGAGGCCTCGCCCGCGGCATAGGCCGCGAGCAGCAGGGCATCCTCGTCGGTGATCGGCGCGGTATCCAGTGCCATCGTCATGACTTGTGGCGTAACGGTCCAAAGAACAACAATCCAGACCCGGCCGCGCGGACAGACGATCCGCGCGGCCGGATTTTCGGGTATCAGCCGTTGTCGTGGCCGAACCAGCCGCCAAAGCCGCCGCGCCCGTGGCCGCGGCCGTGGCCCTCGTCATCGCCGTGGCCGCCACGCATGCCGCGACCCATCATGTCGCCCACGGCCGCCAGTTCTTCCTTCGACACCGCGCCGTCGCCGTCGCTGTCCAGCCGCTCGATCATCATGCCGGGGCCGGGGCCCTGCACGGCCAGTTCCTCGACTGTCAGCGCGCCGTCGCCATCGGTGTCCTGCGCGGCCATCCGGGCCTTGGCCATCTCGGCCGCCCGCGCCGTCATCTGCGCGGTGATATGGGCGGTCAGCTCGGCCTCGGTGATCTTGCCGTCGCCGTCCGCGTCAAGCCCGGCGACCTGGGCCGCGCGATGCGCCTGCAGCTCGGCCTCGGTGATCTTGCCGTCGCCATCAGCGTCGATCGCGTCGAAGTCGAACATCGACCCCATGCCGCCCATGCCCTTGCCAAAGCCCATCGGACCGTCGCCCATGCCCATCTTGCCGCCCGCCATCGGACCCGGGGCCGGGGCTGCCGGCGCGGCTTCGGTGGTGGTGGTCGTGGTGCCCGCAGCCTCCTGCGCGATGGTGATCGAGGGCAGCACCGCCGCGCCCGCGCCAAGCGCCAGCATCAGGGCCAGAACCGAGGTATTGCGTTTCATCTGACTTTCTCCGTCATTACACTGCGCGACCGGGCTTTCCGACCGCCTCATGCCCATCAAACGGGCGCCTGGCGAACTTCCGTCGCATGGACGCCGGAAAAATCGTCAGGGGCGGAACGCCGCATGTCGGCCCGGCCCGGAGGGGTATAGAGACAGCCTGCGCAAACAGGTGTATTCCCATGGCCATGACCGTGACCGACCCCCTTGCCGAAGACCGCCCGATGAAGCCCGCCCTCTGGAACGGATGGCGCAGGCGCTGCCCGAAGTGCGGGCAGGGTCACGTCTTCACCGGGTACCTCAAGC
Source organism: Pseudomonadota bacterium (assembly GCA_046050045.1). Classification (GTDB taxonomy): domain Bacteria; phylum Pseudomonadota; class Alphaproteobacteria; order Rhodobacterales; family Rhodobacteraceae; genus JAOADN01. The sequence goes on from JBJOQI010000067.1 coordinate 4,583, forward strand.
TCGCCACCGAATGCCCGGTCTGCCACGAGGACCTGAGCCACCAGCGCGCCGACGATGGCCCGGCCTATGCCACGATCCTGATCGTCGGGCACCTGATGGCCCCGCTGCTGATGTGGGTCTTCGTCGAATTCCGCCCCTCGCCCGTCACCCTTTCGGCGGTCTTCACGCTGGGCTGCGTTTCGCTGTCGCTATTCCTTCTGCCACGGCTCAAGGGAATGTTCGTCGCGGTGCAATGGGCCAAGCGGATGCATGGCTTCGGCGGGGCCGATGACTAGCGGACAGCCCGCGCCCGACGCCGAAAACCAGCCGGTCCGCGACGCGGCGACGATCCTTCTGATCCGCGACACCGCCGGGGGCCCTGCCGTCCTGATGGGTCAGCGCGGCGCAGGCGCGGTCTTCATGCCCTCGAAATACGTCTTTCCGGGCGGTCGGGTCGATGCGGCCGACCAGGGCGTGCCCTTCGCATCGCCCCTGCATCCCGCCTGCCAGGCGCGGCTCGGCGCCGATGCACCGGACGGACTTGGCCCCGCGCTCGCCGCCGCCGCGCTGCGCGAGCTGGCCGAGGAGACCGGGCTGCGCCTCGGCCGCCCCGGCACCTGGCCCGAGGCGGCGCATCCCGACTGGCACCCCTTTGCCACCCGCGGCCTTTTGCCCGATGCGGGGGCGCTTCACTACATCTTCCGCGCCATCACGCCGCCCGGCCGGACGCGCCGGTTCGACGCGCGCTTCTTTATGGCCGCGGCCACGGCGCTCGCCGACGACCCCGACGACTTCGCCGCCGCAAGCGGAGAGTTGGCGAACCTCGCCTGGGTGCCGCTTGCAACCGCGCGGCAGCTCGACCTGCCCTTCATCACCACCATCGTGATTGCCGAAGCCGCGGCGCTGATCGCCAGCGGCCAGCGCCCGGCCTCGGTGCCCTTCTTCGACAATTCCGGGCCGACCCCCGCCTTCCGCCGGATCGCATAGGCCTCAGGCCGTGTCGCGCCCGCCGCCCTTCGGCCAGAGCGGATGCGGCACCGGGTCTTTCGCCCGCAGGAAGTAGCGCCGGAACACCTCACCGTAAGAGGTAAAGGTGTAGCCGTCATTCCGGCGCAGGAAGTCCTCGCGGTGCTCGCGGTAGATCGCGGGCAGGCGGTACCAGGCGACGCCGGGCTTGCAGTGATGCACTGCGTGGAAACTGTTGTTGAGAAACAGGAAGGACAGGATCCCCTGCTGCTCGATCACCACGGACCGGCCGCGCGCGCGCTCGTGCGCCCGGTGTTCAAGGAAGGTGCGGACCTTCAGGATCGACAGGCCGGCATAGGCCGCTATCGCATAGGCCCAGCCCGGCATCGCATCGGTCCAGAGCCACCAGACCAGCGGCACCATCCCCGCCAGATGCAGCGCCCAGGCCAGTTGCACGTCGCGCTCGCCTGCCGCGATCCGGCGGGCATCCCCGGCCCAGAAGCCCAGCGCCCCGATCGCGGGCCCGACCAGCATCCTCCCGCCAAGGCTGTTGTTGAACCGCAGAAGCGCCCGCCGCCAGCGCGGCAGCCTTGTCCAGACTGCCGGGTCGAGGAAATTGCTTTCCGGGTCGTCATAGGGATCGGTCAGGAACTCGTCCCGGTGATGCTCCAGATGCAGGTCGCGGAAACGCCGGTAGGGAAACACGAAACCGACGGGCAGGAACACCATCGCCTCGTTCAGGGCCGAATGTCTGGTCGGATGGCCGTGCAACACCTCGTGTTGCAGCGAGGAATGCAGCGTCACGGTCAGCGTCGCGACCAGAACGGCGAGAGGCAACGACCACCCGGCAAGCCAGGTGGTCGCAACTCCCCAAGCCAGGTAACTCGCTACCAAAAGCAGAACTGTCGGCCACTCGACACCGACCGCCTTTTCCGTTTGCACCCTTGATCCCCTAGTGCCTTGTTCTTTTTTGGAAAATTACGCCTTGCGCGAGGCATTCAAAATCCTGAAGATACGCAACATAAAGTCAACATTGTTCATCAGAATCACCACATGCAGCACATAATCGACAAACGTGACCGGGCAGAGACGTTCCGGGCCCGGCTGGCCCAGGTGATCGCCGAAAAGGGAGAAACCCAGAGCGGCCTCGCCCGCGCCACTGGGGTCGACCGCTCGACCATCTCGCAGCTGCTGGCCCCCGGCGCGACGCGGCTGCCCAACGCCCAGCTGGTCGCGGAATGCGCCGCCGCGCTGTCGGTTTCGGCGGACTGGCTTCTGGGCCTGACTGAACGGCCCGAGCGGCTGGCCGACCTGATGGCCACCTCGATGACCATCACCGAGGCCCCCCGCGCGCTGATCGACGAGACGATCTTCGCCTGGCACCGCGAGGCCGCGGGCTACAAGATCCGCCATGTCCCCGCGACGCTGCCCGACATGCTGAAGACCCGCGAGATGCTGCGCTGGGAATACGAGCCCCAGCTTGGCCGGACCGCCGACCAGGCCATCGGCGCGTCCGAGGACCGGCTGAACTGGATGCGGCAGGCCCGGTCGGACTACGAGATGGCGATCCCCCTGCACGAGGTCCGGGCCTTCGTCCGCGGCGAGGGCTATTACAGCGGCCTGTCACGCCAGTTGCGGCACGACCAGATCGCGCATTGGCGGGCGCTCTACACGCAACTTTACCCGACGCTTCGCCTGTACCTCTTCGACGCGCGCAAGGTGTTTTCCGCGCCGGTCACGATCTTCGGCCCGCTGCTGGGCGTGGTCTACCTGGGCCGGCACTACATCGCCTTCCGCGACAGCGCCCGGGTCATGAGCCTGTCGGCGCATTTCGACTGGCTGGTGCGCGAGGCCGAAGTGGGCGCACGCGACTTTCCCGACACGCTCGCGGCCCTTGCCGACGGGTCGGCCTGAACTGCCTCAGTCCAGCCGGAACAGCTTGTCGCGTGAGGTCGCCCCGCGCAGCAGCTCCAGCCGGCTTGGCGCCACGCCCATCGCGCGGGCCAGCAGACGCCGGGCCGCGACCGTGGCCTTGCCGTCCTCGGGCACCTCGGTCACCGAAATGCGGATCAGCCCGTCCGCCCGCTCGACGGCATTGCGCCGCGCGCCAGGCGTCACCCGCACGGCGATTTCCGCGCCGGGACGGGCAAGATCGGACAGGTCGGGCAGATCGCGCAACGGAACCTCGCGGGCGGGACGTGAAACCCCTGTCACAGCGACCCGCACCTTGCAACCGCCGGGCCGATGCACGACATCTGACGCGCCCCGAAGGAGAAGCCCATGCCCGTTCCGAACCGTCCCGCCCTCGATTTCATGCTGACCCGCCGCTCGCGCCCGGCGCGGTCGCTGGTCGCGCCCGTGCCCTCGCCGGACGAACTGGCGGAACTTCTGACCGCCGCCGCGCGCGTGCCCGACCACGGCAAGCTGGAACCCTGGCGCTTTGTCGTCTTCACCAAGCCTGCGCTCCTGCGCCTCGCACAGGCCGCGCGCGACCTCGCCCTTGCGCGCGGCATGGACATGGACGCCGCGCAGAAGGGCATCGCGCAGTTTGCCGACGCCGATCTTGTGGTGGCCGTCGTCAAGCGCCCGATGCCCACCGACCGCATCCCGGAAATCGAGCAGGTGCTGTCGGCAGGCGCCGTCTGCCTGACCCTGCTCAACGCGGCCGAGGCCGCCGGCTGGGGCGCGAACTGGCTGACCGGCTGGCACGCCGACGACGCGGGCTTCCGCCGCGACGCGATGGGCCTGGCCGAAGGCGAGTGGGTGGCGGGCCTGATCCACATCGGCACCGAGACCTCGGTTCCCCCCGACCGGCCGCGCCCCGACCTGTCGAAGATCGTCACCTGGGTCCGGGCGTGATCCTGCGCGCCTTCCTGCTGGCGCTGGGCCAGATCGGCGACGGCCGCTTCCTGCGGGTGCTGGCGCTTGGCGCGGGGCTGTCGCTGCTGCTTCTGGTCGGGCTCAGCGCGCTGTCGGGCTATCTTGCCGCGTCATACTTTCCCGACACGATCACCCTGCCCGGCGCGGGCGAGATCGGCGGGGGCGGCATCGCCGTAGGGATCGGCGTCTTTGCCGTGGTGCTGGGCCTGTCGGTCTTCCTGATGATGCCGGTCGCCGCGCTGTTCTGCGGCTTCTTCACCGACCGGGTCGCCGACGCGGTCGAGGACCGCCATTACCCCGGCCTGCCCCCGACCCCCGGCCAGAGCTTCGGCGACAGCCTTGTGGGCTCGGTCAACTTCTTCGGCGTCCTCGTCGCGGTGAACGCCGTTGCACTGCTGCTCTACGTGCTGGTCGGACCCTTCGCGCCGATCCTGTTCTGGGCGGTCAATGGCTATCTTCTCGGCCGTGAATACTTCGAGATGGCCGCCGCCCGGCATCTTGGCCGGTCCGGGGCCAAGGCCCTGCGCAAGTCCGCCCCGGGCACGGTATTCCTGGCCGGCTGCCTGATGGCCGCGCCCCTGTCGGTGCCTTTCGTGAACCTGCTGATCCCGGTGTTCGGGGCGGCGACCTTCACCCACCTTTTCCACATGATGACCGGACGCGCGCCGGTCCGGGGTCACTGACCCGCGGCGTCGGGCAGCGTCACTGGCCCTCGGCCGGCGGCGGCCCCATGCGGTTGAAGATGTCGAGATCGCGGATCGAGATCACGCCCGACACGATGGTCCCCGCGATGATGACGAACAGCACCGTCGTGATCGCGGTGGTAATCAGGGCCTTGCGCTTGATCTGCGGATTCGCGGGTGCCCCCGCATGGGTGCCCGGCACGATCTCGCCCGCGTCGGCCTGACTGCCGGGTGTCAGTTGCAGCACCACGAAGAACACGATGAACCAGAGGACCGAGAACAGGACAAGCGCGGCGGTAATGGTCATGGCCTACACCTGTTCCAGTTCGACAAGGCAGCCGTTGAAGTCCTTGGGATGCAGGAACAGCACCGGCTTGCCATGCGCGCCGATCTTCGGCTCGCCCGTGCCCAGCACGCGCGCCCCCGCCGCTTTCAGCGTGTCGCGGGCGGCAAGGATATCCTCGACCTCGTAGCAGATATGATGGATCCCGCCTGCGGGGTTCTTGTCGAGAAACCCCCGGATCGGCGAAGCCTCGCCCAGGGGATAAAGCAGCTCGATCTTGGTATTGGGCAGGTCGATGAACACGACCGTCACCCCGTGGTCGGGCTCGTCCTGCGGCGCGCGGACCGAAGCGCCGAGCGTATCGCGGTACTGTGCCGCCGCCGCCTCGAGGTCGGGCACGGCTATGGCGACGTGATTGAGACGACCGATCATCGGGCCCTCCTGTCTGGCGCTTTCACCGGGCCTTATCGCCCCTGCCCCGCGCCGTCGCAAGCGCGATAAGGCCGCAGGTCCGCCGGCCCGGGTTTACCGCCGGTTAGCAGTTCGCTGGCCCAATCCCCCTGCTGCCCGAGCCGATTCCCGGGCCCTGCCGGAAAGGGACGGATGATGCACGACGAATTCCTGCGCGGCCTTGCGCCGCAGGCCGCCAGCCCCGAACAGCCGCTCGCGGGCCTGACGCTCCTGCTGGTCGAGGACAGCCGCCACGCCTCGGACGCGCTGCGGCTGTTTGCCCTGCATGCGGGCGCAAGGCTCCGGCGCGCGGATTGCCTGGCCTCGGCACGGCGGCACCTGGCGACCTACCGCCCCGACGTCGCGATCATCGACCTCGGCCTGCCCGACGGCAGCGGCCGCGACCTCGCGGCCGAGATTGCGGGCCGCCCCGCCCCGCGCCCCGCCGTCATCATCACCTCGGGCGATCCCGCGGCGGCCGAGGCCGCGTCCGGCCTTGCCGACGGCATCCTGCCCAAGCCCGCCGGAACCCTGGCGCAGTTCTGTTCCGTCATCCTGGCCGTCTGCCCGGGGGACGCTGTTCACCCGGCTGCCGCCACGACGGTTGTGGCCGGGCCCGACCCGCTGGCCCTGCGTGACGATCTGGTGCGGGCCCGCAACCTGCTCGGCACGCCCGGCGCGGCCGAAAGCCTGCCCTACGTCGCGGGGTTTGTCGGCGGCCTGGCGCGCTCCTCGGACGACCCGGCGCTGGCCGAAGCCGCCGACCGGCTGGCCCGCGCCGCCGGCCCGGGCCTGCGCCTGCGCCCGCACGTCAATCGCCTAGCCGGGCTGATCGACGACCGCCTCGGCCAGTCGCCCGGCCTTTGACCCCCGATGTCAGCCGGAAGCCGGGTCACGCGCCGCCAGAAGCGGGCGCGTCAGGTCCGACAGGCGGCGGATCTGCTGCCCGCCGGGGGTGAAGTTCTCCGGGTCAAGCCAGGTCTGGTGGGCCGCCTGCAGGACCGGCCATTCGCGGTCGATCACCGCATACCAGGCCGTGTCGCGGTTGCGCCCCTTCACGATGGCCGCCTGCCGGAACAGGCCCTCGTAGCTGAAGCCAAGCCGCCCCGCCGCCCGCCGCGACGGCAGGTTCAGCGCGTCGCACTTCCACTCATAGCGCCGGTATCCCGCCTCGAAGGCCCATTCCATTATCAGATACATAGCCTCGGTCGCGGCGATGGTGCCCTGAAGCGCGGGCGACAGGCAGATGTGCCCGACCTCGATCGACCCGGCCTCGGGCGCGATCCGCAGGTAAGAGGCTACGCCCAGAGCCCGGCCCGACGCCCGGTCGATGATGGCGTAAAAGAACGGGTCCGCCGCGCCCTGCATCTTGCGCACCCAGGCGTCGTAGTCGCCAGCCGCGGCAAAGGGGCCATAGGGCAGATAGTCCCAGATCGCGTCATCGGCCCGGTTCGCCTGAAACAGGCTTTCTGCATGGCGATCGGCGTCCAGCGGCTCCAGCCGGGCGTGGCGCCCCTCCAGCACCGCGCCCGCGGGCCGGGGCGGCGGCACGAAGCCCGGAACCGGAAACCCGAAACGGGGTGTTTCGCGCATGGCACTGCTTCCTGAAAAGACACCGAAATTGCCCGCAAACCGATCCGGGCCTGCCCACTTCCTGCCCCAATCCGGCGGGATGGTTCAATCCATCAGATGTACCGGACACAATGTTCCGGGGCAGGAGACCGAAGATGAAAGACAAAGCCATCCGCCTCGTCACCAACGAAAAGCTGACCCGCCTGACGCATTGGGCGGTCTTCTCGATGGGCGCACTGTCGCTGACCTTCGCCGTCGCCGCCACCGCCGCCTCGGCGATGAACTGACTGGGCCGCAGCCCCGTCACCCCGCGTCACGCGGCCCAGGGCACCCGGTTCCGGGTGCCTTTTGTTTTGCCTAGAACCTGAACCCCGGCGGATAGTCATGCTGGCCGTCGAAGTCGGCCTTGCCGATCTCGATGCCGTTCGCGCGCAGGATGGCAAAGGCCATGCCCGCGTGGAACAGGAAGTTCGGCATCCCGAAAAGATGCAGGAAAGTGGCCCCGTCCTGCGTCAGCTCGGCAAAGCCCGCCCGATGGGTGATCTGGCGCACCTCGGCCCCCGCGAAGTCAGTTGGGTCGAGTGACGCAAGCCCCGCCCGGGTCGCCGCCAGCCGCGCCGCCAGCCCCGCCCGGTCCATGCCGCCGTCGGGCGACCGCGGCACCGCCAGCCCCGCCAGCGGAAAAGCCACGCGCAGGGTGAATGACGCGGCCGTCGCCACCTGCTGGGCAAAGCCGAACATGTCGGGCTGCAACCGCGCGTCCAGCACCTCGTCCCGGCCCTCGGTGCGGTCCACCAGACCGCCAAGCCGGTCGAGGTAATGCAGGAAGACGGGGACAGAGGCGGTGTAGAGCGGGGGGACGGTCATGGCGCGGTCCGGGCTGGGCAGGGGCGGACCCTCGCACCAACCGGACCGGGCCGCAAGCCGTCACTGGTCCTTCGGTATCACCCGCAGGCTCAGGTCGCGCAGCTGTTCGTTCGTGGGCTCGGACGGCGCGCCCATCAGCAGATCCTCGGCCCGCTGGTTCATCGGGAAGAGGATGACCTGACGGATGTTCTGCTCGTCGGCCAGCAGCATCACGATCCTGTCGATGCCCGCCGCGCAGCCGCCGTGGGGCGGCGCGCCGTAGCGGAAGGCCTTGACCATGCCGCCGAAGCGCTTTTCGACCTCGGAGGCCGGATAGCCCGCGATCTCGAAGGCCTTGAACATGATCTCGGGCGTGTGGTTGCGGATGCCGCCCGAGATCAGCTCATAGCCGTTGCACGCAAGGTCGTACTGGTAGGCGTGCACCTTGAGCGGATCGCCCGACAGCGCCTCCAGCCCGCCTTGCGGCATCGAGAAGGGGTTGTGGCTGAAGTCGATCTTGCCGTCGTCGGTCTTCTCGAACATCGGGAAGTCGACGATCCAGGCAAAGCGGAAGCAGTTCTCGTCGACCAGACCCAGCTCGCGCCCGATCTCCATCCGCGCCTTGCCGGCGACGGCCTCGAACTGTTCGGGCTTGCCGCCCAGGAAGAAGGCCGCATCGCCCAGGCCAAGGCCAAGTTGCGCGCGGATCGCCTCGGTCCGTTCCGGGCCGATGTTCTTGGCCAGCGGCCCTGCGGCCTCCATGCCCGAGCCATCCTCGGCCTCGCGCCAGATGATGTAGCCCATGCCCGGCAGGCCTTCCTTCTGGGCAAAGGCGTTCATCCGGTCGGCGAACTTGCGCGACCCGCCGCCCGGCGCCGGGATGGCGCGGACCTCGGTGCCTTCGTTTTCCAGTAGCTTCGCAAAGATCGCAAAGCCCGAGCCGCGGAAATGCTCGCTCACGACCTGCATCCGGATCGGGTTGCGCAGGTCCGGCTTGTCGGTGCCGTACCACAGCAGCGAATCCTTGTAGGCGATGTGCGGCCAGTCGGCATGCACGGTGCGGCCGCCGCCGAACTCCTCGAACACGCCCTGGATCACCGGCTGGACGGCGGCGAAGACATCCTCCTGCGTGACGAAGCTCATCTCGAGGTCAAGCTGGTAGAAGTCGGTCGGGCTGCGGTCGGCGCGCGGGTCTTCGTCGCGGAAGCAGGGCGCGATCTGGAAATAGCGGTCAAAGCCCGCCACCATCAGCATCTGCTTGAACTGCTGCGGTGCCTGCGGCAGCGCGTAGAACTTGCCCGGATGCAGGCGTGAGGGCACCAGGAAGTCGCGCGCGCCCTCGGGCGACGAGGCAGTGATGATCGGCGTCTGGAACTCGTTGAAGCCCTGCGCCCACATCCGGTTGCGGATCGACCGCACGACGTTCGAGCGCAGCATCATGTTGCGGTGCAGCCCCTCGCGCCGCAGGTCGAGGAAGCGGTAGGTCAGCCGCGTTTCCTCGGGGTATTCAAGGTCGCCGAAGACCGGCAGCGGCAATTCGTCCGCGGGGCCGAGGGTCTCGACCGCGGTCGCGTAGACCTCGATCTCTCCGGTCGGCAGCTTGGGGTTCACCAGCGCCGCGTCGCGGGCCTTCACGCGCCCGTCGATGCGGATGACCGTCTCGGCGCGCAGCTTCTCGATCGCGCCGAAGGCGGAGCTGTCGCTGTCGGCGATGACCTGGGTGATGCCGTAGTGGTCGCGCAGGTCGACGAACAGAACCCCGCCGTGGTCGCGCACCCGGTGGACCCAGCCCGAAAGCCGCACGTCGTTCCCGGCGTCGCCCGCGCGAAGGTCGGCACAGGTATGGCTGCGGTAGGCGTGCATGATGGTCCCCTGAACAGGCGCTGGCATATCCCGCGCCTTGAACCGTTCCCGCCGCGCGAAGTCAAGCGCCGGGGCTGGCAGCCGTGGCCTCTCCGGGCCAAACTGCCGCCGCAATCTGTTTCTAGATCACGAACAACGCACCATGCCCTCGGAAACGCCCATGACCGCGACCGCCCCTCCCGCTCCGCCCGCCCGCGGCGACCTTGCCGGGGCCTGGCTGCTTGCGGCGCTCTGGGCCGCCGTCATGCTGGCCCTGCGCTGGGGCACCTGGGGCGAGGACGTGGCCGCGCTCTACATGGCCGGTCACTTCTGGCGGCAGGGCGCGTTCGACATGCTCTACCTCGCGCCCGAGGGATTCTTCGGCGGCTCTCCCCCCGGCTGGCTGCCCGCCATGCAGGCCCTGGGCATCGGCGACCGGATCGCCTTTCCCTTCGTCTATCCGCCGATCTGGGCGGCGGCTCTGGCCCCGCTGACGGCAATCCTGTCGCCACAGGGCTTCTGCAACCTCGCGCTGGCGCTGCAGGTGCCGATGCTTGCGGCCTCGGCCCTGCTTGCGGCCCGTATCACCCGGCCCGCGCGCCTGACCCTGATGCAGCATACGGGGGTGCTTCTGCTGCTGGTCACGGTTCTCGTGCCCGGGGTCAGCGCGCTGCACTTCAACCAGCCCACGATCACCGCCACCTTCCTGACCCTGCTGGCGTTTGAGCGTACGGCGGCCGGCCGCCCGGTCGCGGGCGGCAGCGCGCTGGCGCTGGCGGCGGCGATCAAGCTGTCGCCTGCCGCCTTTGCGCTGGTCCTGCTTCTCGACCGGCAATGGCGGGCGCTCGCGGCCTTTGTCGTGGCAGGGCTCCTTCTGGGCGGCCTGAACCTTGCCATCGCGCCGGCGGGCGTGCAGGCGGCCTTTCTTGCGGCCCTTGCCACCGCGACCGAGACCGTGCTGATCGCGCCGATGAACGCGGGCCTCCGGTCTGCGCTGGCGATCCTTGGCACGGCCGACCTGCGCGCGGCCACCGCGCCGCTGATCCATCTGCCCGGCGCCTCGGCGGCCGACGCGGCCCTGCGCGCGGCCCTGCCCCTTGCGCTGGCGCTGGCGGCCCTGGCCCTTCGCCGCGCCGCGCCACCCTTGCGCCTGTCCCGTGGCCTGGTGGCCGTCGGGCTGGCCCTGCCGCTCTTCGGCCCGATCGGCTGGTTGCACTATTACCTGCTGCCGATGCTGCTTCTGCCCGGGCTCGCGCTGCGCTCGGGCGCACCCCTGTCCGACCGCGCCTTGCCGCTTCTGGCCGCACTCCTGCTGCTGAAACCGGTCTTCGACCTGCTGACCGGCCTGCCCGGTGGTCAGGCGCTGGCGGTCTTGCTGATTGCGTCGGTCTGCCTGCTGCTCTTCCTTCAGGTGCTTCGCCGCCCCCTTGGCCCTCGAGGGCGCGACCATCATTTTTCGTGATCGTCCGCCTGCTCGGCCTTGAGTTTTGGCCCGACCGAGGCAAACTGCCTTGTCGTGAGTGTCCGGCCTGCCTTGCCGTTACATTCGGCGGCCCCGCATCGACCGGGGCGAACTGACCGGACGATTTGCCTGCGTTCATGTGGGGGAGCGCATGTGGAACCGGATGTTGCAAAGCCTGGTTGCGGGCCTTGTCCGCACGGGCACCTTTGACCTGACACTGCCGGGCAGCGGCACACGCCGCTACGGCGACGGTACCGGCAAGCCTGTCGCCGTCACCATCACCGACCCGGCCCTCGTGCGCCGTCTGGCGCTGCGCCCCGACCTTGCGGTGGGCGAGGGCTACATGGAAGGCAGCCTGACCATCGCGGGCGACGACCTGCACGGGTTCCTCGGGCTCATTCTGGCGAATACCGCGCGCGGCACCAGCGTCTGGTGGCGCAGGCCCTTCGAGGCGGCAAACTACGCGCTGCGCCGGTTCCAGATGCACAACCCGGCCGCTCGGTCGCGCCAGAACGTCGCACATCACTACGACCTGTCGTCAGAGCTCTATGCCCTCTTCCTCGACGAGGACCGGCAGTATTCCTGCGCCTATTTCCGCACCCCCGACGATACGCTGGAACAGGCCCAGCGCCAGAAAAAGGCGCATATCGCGGGCAAGCTTCTGCTCAGGCCCGGGCTGCGCGTGCTCGACATCGGCTGCGGCTGGGGCGGCATGGCGATCACGCTTGCGCGCGACTACGGGGTGCATGTCCTGGGCGTGACGCTCAGCGAGGAACAGCACCGCATCGCCAATGAACGCGTCCGCGCCGCGGGCCTGCAGGACCGGGTCGAGATCCGCCTGACCGACTATCGCGACGTGACCGGCCGCTTCGACCGCATCGTCTCGGTCGGCATGTTCGAACATGTCGGCGTGCCGCAGTTCCGCACCTATTTCCGCAAGGTGCAGTCGCTGCTGGCCGAGGATGGCGTGGCGCTGATCCATACGATCGGCCGGGCCGAGCCGCCCTCCTACACCTCGGGCTTCATCCTGAAGTACATCTTTCCCGGTGGCTACGTGCCCGCGATGTCCGAGATGACCCGCGCCATCGAGGCCGAGGGCCTCTGGCCCGCCGATGTCGAGGTCTGGCGGCTGCACTATGCCGAGACGCTGCGCCACTGGCACGAACGCTTCATGGCCCGGGCCGACCGGGTGCGCGCGATCTATGATGACCGCTTCATCCGGATGTGGCGCTTCTACCTTGTCGCGTCGGAAATGGCCTTCCGGGCCGGGCGGCAATGCGTGTTCCAGGTCCAGCTGTCCCGCCGCCTCGACGCCGTGCCGGTGACCCGCGACTACCTCTATGCGCCCCCTGCCCCGGCGCAGGGCCAGGGCCGTCCACGGCCGGTCGCGGCGGCCGAATAGCCACCCTTTCCGGACCGCCCCGGACCATCCGCCGCGCCGCCGCCTTCGGCCCTTGCGCCCGGGGCCGCGATGGCTATAACCCCCGACAATTTGCGCAATGGAGGGGCTGGAGATGCCGAAGCGGACCGATCTGAAATCGATCATGATCATCGGCGCAGGCCCCATCGTCATCGGTCAGGCCTGCGAGTTCGACTACTCCGGCGCCCAGGCCTGCAAGGCGCTGCGCGAGGAAGGCTACCGGGTCATCCTGGTGAACTCGAACCCCGCCACGATCATGACCGACCCGGGGCTGGCGGATGCCACCTACATCGAGCCGATCACCCCCGAGGTGGTGGCCAAGATCATCGAGAAGGAACGCCCCGACGCGCTGCTGCCCACCATGGGCGGTCAGACCGGCCTGAACACGTCTCTGGCGCTGGCCGACATGGGCGTGTTGGAAAAGTACAAGGTCGAGCTGATCGGTGCCAATCGCGATGCCATTGAAATGGCAGAAGATCGCAAGTTGTTCCGCGAGGCGATGGACCGCATCGGCCTGGAAAACCCCCGCGCCACCATTGTCACCGCCCCCAAGCTGCCGAACGGCAAGCCCGACGTGAAGGCGGGGGTCGAGCTGTGCCTGAAGGCGCTGGAAGACATCGGCCTGCCCGCGATCATCCGTCCCGCCTTCACCCTTGGCGGCACCGGCGGCGGGGTCGCCTACAACCGCGACGACTTCGAGGCGATCTGCCGCTCGGGCATCGACGCAAGCCCCGTGGGCCAGATCCTGATCGACGAATCCCTTCTGGGCTGGAAGGAGTACGAGATGGAGGTCG
>JBJOQI010000068.1:0-4384 GCA_046050045.1 Pseudomonadota bacterium
CCAGCCCTGGCTTGCGGCGCTGAAGTGCTCTTCCTGACGGGGCTCCGGCGCGGTTGCCCGCTTCACCTCGGCGATCCGTCGCTCCAGCTCGGCGAGCCGTTCGGGATCGGGTTCGGCGGCCATGCAGAAACCCCCTGCAAAAATCACCGTCTGACTAAAGGTCACGCAGGCGTGAGTCAAGGCGGCATTCGGGCGGGTCTTGGGTCGTAACCTGTTGATTTCGCTTGCAGCACAGGGGGCGCGAAAGCGCGGGCGGCGACTGTGGCGGGCCGCGGCTTGACTTTCGCATATTCAACCTTTCAGTTGACCTTTGCCCCGAACCGCCTGCAGAAGACCCCGATGCAAGCACCAGCAGACCCCGCGCTCGATGCGATCTTCGCGGCCCTCGCCGACCCGACGCGGCGGGCGATCCTGACCATGCTGCTGGAAGACGACATGGCGGTGACCGACGTGGCCGAGCCCTTCGAAATGTCGCTGGCCGCGATCTCGAAGCATCTGGCGGTTCTGGCCGAGGCGCGGCTGATCCAGCAGGAAAAGCGCGGTCGGGTGAAGTGGTGCAAGCTCGACCCCGACGCGATGCGGCGGGCGAGCGTCTGGATCCAGGGCTTCGGGATGTTCGACACGCTCGATTTCGACGCCTTCGAGAAGTTCCTCGAAGGCGAGTTGTCTGACGACCGGGACGGCGACTAGTCCTTCAGCAGCAGCACAAGCGCCAGCGCGGTCAGTGCCACGCCCACCGCCACCAGCGGCGCGGGCGCCGGGTTGCCAAGGCCGACCTCCCACAGGATCACCCAGGCGGGCACCAGATAGGTATAGGCCATGACCTTGGCCGAAGGCAGCCGCATCGTCGCCGTCTGCAACAGGATCAACGTCAGCGCGCTGGCCGCAATCGCCAGATAGGCCAGCACCCCCCAGACAATCGCGGGCAGCCCGGTCCAGTCCGTCGCCAGGATGTCGCGCCAGCCCCAGGTGGTCAGGACCAGTCCGCCGCCGATGAAGGTGCCGATGGGAAAGACCAGCGGGCTTTCGCCCCGGTTCAGACGGCGCACCAGCGGCGTGTACAAGGCATGCGCCACGCAGCCGAGGAAAAAGATCGCCTCGCCCCGGCCGACCTCGAACCGCAACAGCGCCGCCAGATCGGCGCGGAAGATCACCCACAGCGCACCCAGGGCCCCGATCACCAGCGCCAGCGCCATCCGGCGGGTCAGCGCCTGCCCCAGCAGCAGAAACCCGAACCCCGCCGACATCAGCGGCGTCAGCGTGAAGACGGCCGAGGTGGAGACCGGCGGCGCCGTCTTCAGCCCTTCGAACATCAGCACGAAATAGATGGCGAAGACCCCGCCCAGCAGCAGATAGCGCCAGGGCGCGCGGAAGGTGCCCGGCGGAATGCCGCCCCGCCCCGCCGCCAGCACCGCGATGCAACCGGCCGCGAACCAGAATCGTACCGCCGCAAGGGCCGTGGGCGAAATCTCGTTCGCGATCATCCCGCCCAGCGCGAAAGACCCCGCGACCAGCGCCGAAAAGCACAGCATCGCCAGATGGCCGCCCGCCGGTCCCGCCAGGCGGTTCATCCCCCCGCCATCGCCCGCAGGTCGTGCTTCAGCGCCGCGACCGCGGCCTGCACCTTGGGCGTGCGGTGCAAGTCGACATGGGTCACCAGCCACAGGCCCGACCCCCAGTCCTCGGACAGCGGCAGCGCCTCGACCAGATCACTGTCGCGCTCGGCCAGAAGCCGCAGCATGAAGCCCAGGCCGATGCCCGCCCGGATCGCCTCGAAGGTCGAGCCGAAGTCGTTCGAGCGAAAGACGATCTGCCGCGTCTCGGTGCGCGTGGCGAGCCAGCGGTCAAACGGCGTACGCGGCGCGTTTTCGTCCGGCCCGATGAAGCGATGCCCGGACAGGTCCTGCTCGGACGCAGGAAGCCCGTGCTTCTCTGCATAGCCGCGCGAGGCATAGAGCCCGACCTGCAAAGGCATCAGGTGCTGCACGACATTGTCGGGGTCCTGCGGGCGCTGGCCGGCGCGGATGGCGATATGCGCCTCGCCCAGTTCCAGCCGCAGCACACGAAAATCGGTGACGTGATGCAGGACCAGCGCCGGATGCGCCGCCTGCAGCCGCGCCAGCGTCGGCATGATGATGGGCGTGATGCCGGGGATCGAGGTCACGATCAGCTCACCCGACATTTCCTCGGACGCGCCGGTAATCCGGTTGGCCAGCTGTGCGAAGGTCAATTCGGTCGCCTGCGCGACTTCCAGCAGCGCGCGCCCCGCGTCGGTGGGGGTGTAGCCGCGGGCATGGCGCTGGAACAGCCGCGTGCCCAGCCGCCCCTCCAGTGCGTCAATGTGGCGGATCACCGTTGCATGATGTACCCCCAGCACATCGGCGGCACCGGATACTGTGCCCAGACGCGCAACATGGTAGGCGGTCCTGATTTCGTCCCAGTTATCAAAGGCCATCTGGTAACGCTTTCGTATTTAATTTCCGTCGCTTGCACACGGGCTTGTGTTGTGCCCGCATGAACAGGTGCCTGGGCAAGAATGTGCGTTTTATCCGCCGATGCAACCCCCCATCTGTAGTCCACGAGGCGCAGCAGCCACCGGTCAACGGCAGCGCGGCGCCCCCGACACGGAAGTCCGGGTCCTCCCTCCCGGACAGGAAAAACAAGGAATACGACCATGGTTGCGAAAACCCTTCTTGCCGTTCTGGCCCTTACCGTTGCCGCCCCGGCCTTCGCCAATTCGGGCACCGACCAGCTGGCCCTGTCGCTTGGCGTCCAGCCCGGCGCGCTGACGGCGAGCGAGCTGTCCCAGCTCCAGTCGGCCGTCAATGACGACGATCAGGCCCGCATCGACTTCATCCTCGCCCGCGCTGCCGGCAAGGTCAGCCGCGCCGACACCGCCGGCACGGCCTATGTCAGCGCCGGCAAGGCGCAGATCGCCGCCCAGGTCGGCGTCGACGCTGCCGCATTCTCGACCAATGACCTGATCCGCCTGCAGGACGCCCTGCGCTCGGGCGACGAGGAAACGGTGGCCTTCATCCTCAACGGCTCCGACAACGGCGACGTGACGACCGACCGCGGCGTGGTGACGCCGGGCAAGGCGCAGCTTGCGGCCTCGCTGGGTCTGAACGCGGCCGAATACACCACGGCCGAGCTGTCGGCACTCTACCTCGACTCGATCAACTGACCTGTCCCCACCTCTGGTGTCAGGATCGAGTGCAGGACGCGCGAGGGAAACCCCCTCGCGCGTCTTCGCGTTTTCGGCTTTTCCTTGACTCCCCGCCCCCGCAGGCGTAATCGCCCCACCGAACCCCCGGAAGTCCAAGGCTTCCGGTCCCTTTGCCTTTGTGCAGGGATCGCCGTCGGTCAGCGCGTTGCGCCCACCGGCGCCGTTGGTCTTTGAACTGCCGGTTCCCATATCGGGCACCGGACCGGAACGGAACGAGGAGCCCGAGGGCAGATGTTCGAGAGCCTTTCAGAACGCCTTGGCGGCGTGTTCGACCGCCTGACGAAACAGGGCGCGCTGTCGGATGCCGACGTCCAGACCGCACTGCGCGAGGTGCGGACCGCGCTTCTCGAAGCCGACGTGTCGCTGCCCGTGGCCCGCGACTTCGTGCGTCGCGTGCAGGAAAAGGCCACCGGACAGGCGGTGACGAAGTCGGTCACGCCGGGCCAGCAGGTTGTCAAGATCGTCCATGACGAACTGATCCGCGTCCTCGCCGGCGAGGGCGAGCCGGACGCAATGAAGATCGACAACCCGCCCGCGCCGATACTGATGGTGGGCCTCCAGGGTTCGGGCAAGACGACGACGACGGCGAAACTGGCCAAGCGGCTGAAGGAAAAGAACGGCAAGCGCGTGCTGCTCGCCTCGCTCGACACCAACCGCCCGGCGGCGATGGAGCAGCTGGCCATCCTCGGCGCGCAGATCGGCGTCGACAGCCTGCCGATCGTGAAGGGCGAAACCGCCCCGCAAATCGCCAAGCGCGCGAAAACCCAGGCGAGCCTCGGCGGCTATGACGTGCTGTTCCTCGATACCGCAGGCCGCCTGCACATCGACGAAGTGCTGATGGATGAAGTGCAATCCGTCCGCGACATCGCCCAGCCGCGCGAAACCCTGCTGGTGGTCGATGGCCTGACCGGGCAGGACGCCGTTAACGTCGCCACCGAGTTTGACGGCAAGGTCGGCATCTCCGGCGTCGTCCTCACCCGGATGGACGGCGACGGCCGCGGCGGTGCCGCCCTGTCCATGCGCGCCATCACCGGCAAGCCGATCCGCTTCGTCGGCCTTGGCGAAAAGATGGACGCCATCGAGCCGTTCGAGGCCGAACGCGTCGCCGGTCGCATCCTTGGCATGGGGGACATCGTCGCCCTCGTCGAACGCGCGCAG
>JBJOQI010000069.1:0-16219 GCA_046050045.1 Pseudomonadota bacterium
TACTGGGCGCTGGCCCTGCTCGTGCTTGGCGGACTGGCGTTCTATGTCGTGGCCTCGCTCGCGACCGGGGCGTTCCGGCCATCGGACCTGCGCGCGGGCTTTGCGCGTCAGCGCTGACGCAGCACCTTCAGCATGTGGCTCGGCCCGCCCGGGGCCACCAGGAAGGACAGGGCGAAGCCCGCGACAAAGCCCGCCACATCGGCAATCCAGTCCGGGCCGGTGCCGAAGATCGCGCCGAAGACCAGCTGGATCGCCAACAGGGTCCCGATCAGCGTGAAGGCGCGGTAGCGGTTGGCGTGCAGCGCGCCGAGCCGCGCCCAGAGGATGAAGGTAAAGGCCCCGATCAGCCCGTAGACCGGCGGATAGGCCCCGAACAGCGCCTGCTGGACGCCGGGCACCAGCGAATAGACCAGACCGCCAAAGGCGGCCGACAGGATGAAGATCAGCACGACGGCCAACAGGCTGAAGACCTCGCCCGCCATCTTGCCCAGCGCGAGGGTGAAGACGATGGCGAAGACCGCGTGGGTCAGCGAGCCGTGCACCAGCGGATAGGTCACGAAGCGCATCAGGAAGTCGAGCGGCCACTGGCCGTTCGCGATCATCAGGTCCAGCATCTCGGGCGACAGCGCAAAGCGTTGCAGCGCGTCGTTGCGCCAGCCGATGCCGGTGGCGCCGCCGGCAAGCCCCGACGCGCCGAGCTGGAGCGTGATTTCCACTGCCGCGAGCGGCAGCACCAGGAGCCAGACCACCAGCGGCAGCGGATTCAGGGGCGATTGATCGAAACCGTCGCGCATGGCGCTCCTCGTTGACGCGTTGACAGCCCAGCGATATGCGAGCGGGACGCGTTTATCCAGACGGAGCCTCGGGAATGTCAGCGCCTGCGACCACTTTCAAACCGCGCATCTTCTCGGGCATCCAGCCGTCGGGGGGGCTGACGCTGGGCAACTACCTCGGCGCGCTGAAGCGTTTCGTGGAAAAGCAGAACGAGGGGATCGAGACGGTCTACTGCCTGGTCGATCTGCACGCGATCACCGTCTGGCAGGACCCCGAGAAGCTGCGCCACGCCACGCGCGAGGCGGCGGCGGGCTTCATCGCGGCGGGCATCGACCCGGCGCGGTCGATCCTGTTCAACCAGAGCCAGGTCGGCGCCCATGCCGAGTTGGGCTGGATCTTCAATTGCGTGGCGCGCCTGGGCTGGATGAACCGGATGACCCAGTTCAAGGACAAGGCCGGCAAGAACAGCGAGAACGCCTCGCTGGGGCTTTACGCCTATCCCTCGCTGATGGCGGCCGACATCCTGCTGTACCACGCGACGATGGTGCCCGTGGGCGAGGACCAGAAGCAGCACGTCGAGCTGACCCGCGACATCGCGGCCAAGTTCAACCACGACTACGGCGTGGATTTCTTCCCGTTGACCGAACCGGTGATCGAGGGCGCGGCGACGCGGGTGATGTCCTTGCGCGACGGCACGAAGAAGATGTCGAAGTCCGACCCATCGGACGCGAGCCGGATCAATCTGACCGACGACGCCGACACGATCGCGCAGAAGATCCGCAAGGCCAGGACCGATGCCGAACCGCTGCCCGACAGCATGGAGGGGCTGAAGGACCGGCCCGAGGCGCGCAACCTGGTGAACATCTACGCGGCGCTGGCCTCGTCGACGTCCGAGGTGGTGGTCGAGGAATTCGCCGGCAAGGGTTTCGGCACCTTCAAGCCCGCGCTCGCGGACCTTGCTGTGGCCAAGCTCTCGCCGATCACGACCGAGATGAAGCGCCTGATGGCCGACCCGGCCGAGATCGACCGGACGCTGGGGCAAGGGGCACGTCGGGCCGACGAGATCGCCCTTCCGATTCTTCAGAAAACCTACGACATCGTTGGTATGATCCGCTCACGCTGAGCGCGGCCTGTCATATCGCTGAATCACGACTCGGCCAGTGTGCGGGCACCCGGTTTCCCCTGCCGGGCCTGTTCGGTACGCCAGACCCGATCCGGAATGCCGCCTTCCCCAGAGGCCGGCCCCTTCGGTAACGCGTTCTCCGGATCAACTCTGATGGCGGGACTTCCCCCTGTCCGCCTGACCCCCGGTTCCCCCCGAGCCGGGGGTCATCCTTTTCAGGCCGGGCCGAGCGCGGCCAGCCCGTCGTCGAGCCGGTCGAAGACCCGGACCGACCCCTCGCCCAGAAGGATGGCCGAGGTGCAATAGTCGCGCAGCGTCGCGGGTGAATGCGACACCATCAGCAGGCCCGCGCCCGACAGCCTTTCGCGGAAGGCCGACAGCGCCTTTTGCCGGAATTCCGCGTCGCCCACCGCCGTGATCTCGTCAACCAGGTACCAGTCGAAGCGCAGGCCGAGCGACAGACCAAAGGCCAGCCGCGCCCGCATGCCGTTGGAATAGGTGCGCAGCGGCATGTCGATGAACCGGCCGAGGTCGGCAAAGGACTGCACGTCCCGAATCAGGTGGGCGGGGTCCGCGCCATAGACCCGCGCCAGAAAGCGGGTGTTCTGCGCCCCGGTCATGTCGGCCGCGAAACTGCCCGCAAAGCCCATCGGCCAGGAGACGCGCCCTGCACGCGCCACATAGCCGCGGTCTGGCGGCAGGCTGCCCGAGGCCATGGCGAGGAAGGTGGACTTGCCTGCCCCGTTCCGGCCGAGGACCGCCGTACGTGCGCCCGCGGGCAGGGTCAGTGTCAGGTCGTTCAGGATGACCCGCCGCCCCGCGCGCGCCGGAAAGGACTTGCTGACGCCATCGAAGCGGATCATCCGGTCCCGCCCGCCGCAGGGCGCCCGTCGCGCACCGAGGCGACGGCCACGGCAAGCGCCCCCCAGGCCAGCACAAGGAAACCGCCCGCCAGCAGCGACAGCAGCCAGCGGCGCGGATAGATCGGCGTCTCAGCCCGTGTCGGCAGCACGTGCGGCGCAAGATAGCGCGCCTGCCGGCGCGCCTCGGCCTGGGCGGCCGACAGGCCGGTCTGCGCCTGGGTATAGGCGGCCTGGGCGAAGCCCATGTCGGTCAGCAGCGCCTCGTAGCGCCCCATCACCTCGGTCGCGTCCTTGGCCGAGGCCCCGATCCCCAGCGACAGCCGTTCGGCCTCGATCCGGGCGGTGATCGCGTCGATCCGGCGGTTGGCCTGCTGCACGCGCTGGTCGTCCGCATCGGCATAGGTCAAGAGCATGTCGCGTTCGACATAGGCCTGTGCCAGTTCCGATTCGAGCGCGCCCAGAATGCCGGCCTGCCCCGCCATTCCGGCTTCGGGGTCGACGATGCCGTAGCTTCTGCGAAAGGCCGCAAGCTCGCCCCTCAGCGCGCGCAGGCGTGCCTCGGCGGCGGTCAGGTCGGTCATCGCGAAGCGCACGGCATCGGCGCGGGCGGCGTCGGACAGCCGGTTCACGATCAGCGTGCTTTCGGCAAGGATCGCCTCGGCAATCGCCGTCGCATCCTCGGGCCGGAACGCCTCGACCCGGACGCGGAGGATCCCGGCGGTGCCGTCCAGCGTGACATGGACCATGCGCCCCCAGTAGCGCACCAGATCCTCGACCGGGGCATCGGGCGGAAGGGCAAAGACCGGGTCCCAGTCCGGGCGCGAGAAGATCTGCCGCAGGTCCAGCCTGCGGTCGACCGCCTCGATCATCGGCTGGCTGCGGATCGCGTCATAGAGGATGTCGGTGTCCGAGGCCGAGCCGGAACTGATCTGCGTGATCGCGCCGAGAAGACCGACCGCGGCCGAGGACACCTCTTCGGCGCGGACCGAGAAGGCAAGCTGCGAGTGGTACTGATCGGCGGCAATCCGGTGCAGGTACCACAGGACAAGCGCCAGGGGCAAAAGCACGCAGAGTGCGAAACTTGCCCGGCCGGACCCGAGGCGGCGACGCGAGTGGCGCGCGGATGCGTCAGGGTTGTACCCGGCCCCCAGCAAAGGAACAGGCGCGGTCGCACCGGCGTCGGTCAGTAAGTCCTTCATCGCGCCCCCGCCGGCCCGGTGCAAGTGACGGGCCGTCAATGCTTTCGAAATATCCCGCCAATATTAAGAAATACTGAGAGACCGTGCCGCCGGCGCACGGTCGGGCAAGGTCACGCGAAGATGAACGTTCTGCACGCCCGCGGCCGCATCCTCGCCGCGCTGATCCTGCGGGAAACCGCAAGTCGGTTCGGGCGGTCCTGGGGTGGATACCTCTGGGCCATCGCCGAGCCGGTGGCGACGATCTTCGTGCTGGCGCTGGCCTTCTCGATGTTCGTGCGCAGCCCGCCCCTGGGCCGCAGTTTCGAGCTTTTCTATGCCACCGGGCTTTTGCCCTTTGCTCTCTATGCCGCGATAGCGACGGCGGGCATCACCACATTGCAGGCCAACAAGGGGCTGCTGGTTCATCCCGCGATTTCGGTCTTCGACGTCCTGCTGGCGCGGACCTTGCTCGAGATCATGACCCACGCCGCCATTGCCGCCCTGGTGCTGCCCACGCTGATCGTGCTGCTTCGGGTCGATGTGGATTTCGCGCCGGCACCGCTTGCCGCTGCGCTGCTGGCTGCGGCCGCTCTCGGCTTTGCGGTCGGGCTGGGCAATGCGCTGCTTGTGGGGTTCTTTCCGACGTGGCGGCAGGTCTGGGCGGTGCTGAACCGGCCGATGTTCCTGGCATCCGGCATCCTGTTCCTGCCGACCGAGGTGCCCGACAGTATCGCGCCCCTGGTTCAGGCTAACCCGTTGGCGCATGTCGTGGCGCTGATGCGGGGTGCCTTTTACGGTCCGGAACCCGCGCTGTTTGCCGAACCGGCCTATCTGGCGCTGCTGAGCCTTGGGCTGGTCACGGTTGCGGGCGGTCTGCTTGCGCGGCATCAGGGGCGGCTGATCCATGCCGCCTGAGGCAGGCCAGTCGCCGCGGGTTGCCGTCCTGCTGGCCTCGCTGAACGGCGGGGCATTTCTGGCAGAACAACTCGCTTCGATCCGCGCGCAGGGCCAGCGGAACCTTGTTGTGATCGTCAGCGACGACGGTTCGACCGATGACACGATCGCCGTGGTTCAGGACGCCGCCCGCGGGATGGAGATCGCGCTGCGCCGCGGACCGGGCTGTGGCAGCACCGCCAACTTCCTGTCTATGCTGTCCGACCCCCTGGCCGAGGGTGCGGAGTTCGTGGCCTTCTGCGACCAGGATGACGTCTGGTTCCCCGACAAGATCGCCCGCGCGATCGCGGCGCTTCGGCAGGCGGGTGAAGGGCCTGCGCTCTATGCCGCGCGTACTGTCGTGACCGATGCCGGGTTGCGGCCCCTTGGCCCGTCGCTGCGGTTCCGGCGGAAGCCCGGCTTCGGCAATGCGCTGGTGCAATGCATCGGCGGCGGCAATACGATGGTGATGAATGCGGCCGCGCGGGCGCTGGTGGCGCGTTCTGCCGACCGGGTCGCGCCGGTCTGCCATGACTGGTGGTGCTATCAGCTGGTGTCGGGCGCGGGCGGAACCGTGGTGCACGATCCCGAGCCCTGTCTTTTCTATCGCCAGCATGGCGCGAACCAGCTTGGCGCGAACCTCGGGGCGCGCGCCGCGGCCCGGCGCCTTGCTGCGGCGCTTGGCGGCCGGTTCGCCGGGTGGAACACCGTCAACCTTGCCGCCCTGGCCGAGGTCGAGGGAGAGCTCACACCGCAAAACCGGCAGCTTCTGCGCGAATTTGCCGCACTGCGGTCCCTGCGCGGGGCGCGGGCGCTGGCCGCGCTTTGCCAGTCAGGCCTCTGGAGGCAGACCCGGGCGGGCACGCTTTCGCTTTATGGGGCGGCGCTGCTGGGCCGGCTGTAGTGGCGGATGCCGATGCGGCTGTCAGGGAAAGGCCGTGTCGCCGATGCCGAGCACGGGGATCAGCGCGGTGGGGTCGGTAAAGCCCTTGACCACCAGAACGTCGCCGCCGCCGAAGTCGAGAAAGACATCGCCCCCGACCGTCGTGCCAAAGGCCGCGACGACCTGCGCGGCAGTCATCCCGGCAATGGCGGGAATGTCCCGGTCCAGCAGGATCACATCCTGCGTTAGCGACAGGTCCAGCACGCGGTCGACCTGTGCGCCGCGCACGAAGACGAAGACATCCGCCCCGGTGCCGCCCAGAAGCGAATCTGACCCCGCGCCGCCCACCAGAGTATCGGCACCGTCGACGCCCAGCAGATAGTCGCCCCCGTCGCGGCCCTTGATCAGGTCGGACCCGCGCGCGCCGGTGATCGTGTTGGCGGCATTGTCGCCAAACAGCCGGTCGGCGGCGGCGGTACCCTGCAGGTCCTCGATGCCGATGTAGACATCGCCTGCCGCAAACCCGGTGTTGCTGGCCGGGTTCAGCAGATCAGCCGTCAGGCCAGTGGCGCTGTCGCCATAGTTCGCGCGGTCGACCCCGTTGCCGCCGTCGAGCGTGTCGGCGCCGTTGCCGCCAAAGAACTGGTCATTGTCATTGCCGCCCGACAGCAGATCGTTGCCGCCGCGCCCCTGCAACTCGTCATTGCCGTCGCGGCCCCAGAGGCTGTCATTGCCGCCATAGCCGTCAAGCAGGTTGGCCAGAGCGTCGCCATAGATCAGGTCCGGCCAGGCGGTGCCCTTCACGTTCTCGACCGAGACCAGGACATCGCCCAGCGCCTCGCCCGTGTTCAGGCCGTTGTTGGCCAGGTCGAGCGTCATCGGCCCGGTGCCGTCGGTATAGACCGCGCGGTCGCTGCCGTTGCCGCCGTTCATCTGGTCGGCCCCCGCCCCGCCCGAGAGGTTGTCGTTGCCGTCCCCTCCCTCGAGCGTGTCGTTGCCCCCGCGCCCGGTCAGCCAGTCGGTGCCGTCGCCGCCACGCAGCAGGTTCGCCGCCCCGTCGCCCCGCAGGTCGTCGGCAAAGGCCGAGCCCTCGAGCCCCTCGAGCGCAAGGAACACGTCCCCCGCAGCCTCGCCCGTATTGCGCGCGGCCGAGGCGAGGTCGGCCAGCAGCCCGGCGGACGCCCCCCGGTAGATCGCGATGTCAAAGCCGGTGCCGCCGTCGATACGGTCGGCCCCGGCACCGCCGTCGAGGCTGTCGTCGCCCCCGCCGCCGGCAAGCGTGTCTGCGCCCTGCCCGCCGGTCAGGCTGTTGGTCTGGCCGGTGCCCAGCAGATGGTCTGCAAAACCGGTGCCGATGGCCGCTTCGATGCCGCTTGCGATGTCGCCCGCCGCCGCGCCCGAAGATGCGACGGCCCCCGACAGATCGAAGACCACGCCCGATGCCGACCCCGAAAAATCCGCCGTGTCAAAGCCCGGGCCGCCAATGAGCGCATCCGCCCCTGCCCCGCCGCGCAATGTATCGTCGCCCGCGCCCCCGTCGAGCGTATCGCTTCCACCGCCGCCCGACAGCAGGTCGCCGCCATCGCGCCCGAGGATTTCATTGGCCGCGCCGTCACCCGTCAGGTCGTCGGCGTGGTCGCTGCCGGCCAGATCCTCGATGCCGAGATAGACGTCGCCCGCCGCATCGCCCGTGTTGCGCGCGGGTGTCGCAAGGTCGGCGGTCACGCCCGCGGTTGCCGACGCATAGTCGGCCCGGTCGCGCCCCGCCCCGCCGTCAAGCGTGTCGGCCCCGCTGCCGCCGTCGAGCGTATCGTCACCGGACTGCGCCGTCAGAAGATCATCGCCCGCCGCGCCCGACAGACTGTCGGAAAAGACCGAGCCCGCGATGGTGTCGTCCCCTGCCCCCCCGGTCTCGATCCGGCCCGAGATGATAAGCTCGACCGGCGAGCGCGGCAGGTTCAGCGTGTTGGCATCGGTGAAATCGGCGGCCGTCAGGGGCGAACCGTCATGGCTGAAGACCTCGACCACCCCGGCCCCGAAGGTCAGGATCGCGCCCGTCGCCGTGGACGTGACGGCGATCTGCGACACGGAATAGATCAGGCCGAAATCCGACAGGTCGAGCCGGTCCTCGGCCTTGTTGAAGTCAAGCACCCGGTCGTCGGCCCCGTCGCTGACCAGAACAAAAAGGTCGGCTCCCGACCCGCCGGTCAGCGCATCCGCCCCGCTGCCGTCGACCAGGATGTCGTCTCCCCCACCGCCGGCCAGGCTGTCGTCGCCGCGCCCGCCGGTCAGGATGTCGTCGTTCGCGCCGCCGGTCAGGGCATCATCGGCGGCGGTTCCGATCCGCGTCGGGCCACTGGCGGGCGGGGTGAAGGTGAACTGGCTCAGGCCGTCCTCGACCGCGCTGGCAACGAAGACCTGGATCTGATTGCCGACCTGCACCGCCTCGATGGCGGCAACGTTCTGCAGGGCTGTCGCGGAACTGTCGAGCAGCGTCTCGATGAAGATAAGCCGCCCGTCGGGCAGCAGATGGAACAGCGTCAGCCCGTCGTCGCCACCCCCGGTCAGCACATAGGCGCGGTCGCCGAGGGTGAAGGTCTCGACCGCGACGGGCGACTGGAACCGGGTCGAGAGCGAGTCGGTCACGTGGTCGACCGGCACCAGCCCGCCGGGGTCGATCCGCAGGACCGACAGCGAGGAACTCTGCGTGGCCGCGACGACCAGGAAGCTCTGCCCGGCGAGGGTGACGTCCTCCATCGCGGCAGGGCCGGTCATCCCGAGCCCCTCTGCCGCGCCGATCCGGCCCGTGACCGTCAGGCTGCCATCCGATCCGACCGTCAGCGCGGTGACCCCGTGTTCGTAGGGCGAGGCCGCGAACAGCATGGCCTGCCCGCTGACCTGGGCCGAAATCAGCGTGCCGACGCCGTCAAGGTAGGCATCCGAGTCATCTGCCAGGGTCGCCTGCTGCACCAGAGTCGCGGTACCGGGGGTCATCCGCCAGGCGGCGATCCCGCTGCCCCCCGCCAGCGCGCCGTAGATCCAGGTCGCCCCGGTGACGGGCAGCACCTCGAGCACGGCAAGCTGGCCGCCTTGCCCCGCCCCGTCGCTGTAGCTGCGCGACCCGCCGATCATGCCGTTCGACGACAGAAGGTAGCCGCCGACCTCTGCCCCGAAATGCCCCGCGGCCAATATGGCCGTACCGGTCGGGGTGGGCAGGAAATCGACGGTCGTTGACCCGGTATAGGTGATGCTGCCGGTCACGCCCTGGGTGTCGATCAGCGTTGCCGTCTGGCCCTGTGCCAGCGACAGCGCCATCAGCGTCGCGCTGCCCGGCTGTGCGCCGGCATACAGGAAGGTGCCGGACGCCGTGGTACGGACGGCAAGGTCGGTGATGCGCGCGCCCGAGCCGAGCGCGCCGGTCAGCACTGTCGTGTCGTGGGTCAGGAACCCCAAGGCCGGCACTCCTCTGAATGCCGGCCAGCTTTGCCCCGGGCGTGCTTAACGCAGCCTTAAGGCCTGTCGCCCGTCAGAGCGAAAGGCTGACCCAGGCCGCATTCTTCTTCGACGACCGCACGCAGGCCTCGACGAAGGCCACGCCGATCAACCCGTCCCTTATCGTCGGATAGACAACCTCTGCCGGGACCGGCTCACCCGCCTGCTTCGCACGGATCGCCCGTGCGGCTTCGGCGTAGATATTGGCAAAGCCTTCCAGATAGCCCTCGGGGTGACCGGGCGGGATGCGCGTCACGCGCCCCGCCGCCGCGCCCGACCCGGCCCCGCCGCGGGTGATGCGCCGACGCTCGCCGCCAAAGGGGGTGAACCACAGGTAGTTCGGGTCCTCCTGCGCCCATTCGATCCCGCCCTTGGTGCCGAAAATGCGCAGGCGCAGGCCGTTTTCCTGCCCTGCAGCCACCTGGCTGCACCAGAGCATGCCGCGCGCGCCGCCCTTGAAGCGCATCAGCACATGGCCGTTGTCATCGACGCGCCGGCCCGGCACGAAGGATTGCAGGTCGGCCGACAGGCTGTCGAGCTCCAGTCCGCTGACGAAGCTCGCCAGGTTGAAGGCATGGGTGCCGATATCGCCGGTCGACCCGCCCGCACCCGATCGCGCCGGGTCGGTGCGCCAGTCGGCCTGCTTCTGGCCGGTCTGCTCGACGGCCTCGGTCAGCCAGTCCTGGATGTATTCGGCATTGACCAGACGCAGCTCGCCCAGATCGCCACGCGCCACCATCTCGCGCGCCTGCCGGATCATCGGATAGCCGGTGTAGTTGTGCGTCAGCACGAACAGCGCGTCCGACTGCGCCGCCGCCGCCACCAGCTTCTTCGCCTCGGGCAGGGTCGCGGTCAGCGGCTTGTCGCAGATGACGTGGATGCCGCGCTTGAGGAACTCCTTCGCCACCGGCGCATGCATGTGGTTCGGCGTCACGATGGCCACGGCGTCGATCCCGTCCTTGCGCCGCGCCTCGGCGCGGGCCATCTCGACATAGTCGCCATAGGCGCGTTTCGCATCCACGCCCAGCTCGGCGGCCGAGGCCTTCGACTTCTCGGCCGAGGAACTGAAGGCCCCCGCCACCAGCTCATACTGGTCGTCGATCCGCGAGGCGATGCGGTGCACCGCCCCGATGAAGGCCCCCTGCCCGCCGCCCACCATGCCCAGGCGCAGCCTGCGCCCGCCTACATCCGCCCTGCCCTCGATCGCCATTGCGACCTCCTTCCATTTTCGGTCCAAAAATATTCCGGGGGTGTGGGGGCAGAGCGCCCGCACGGATCGCCCCGGACCTGTCCGGGGCGAGCACTCTCAGATGCCCAGCATCCGCCGGTTCGCGGCATCATCGGTGCCCGCGCCCGCGAAGTCGTCAAACGCCTTCTCGGTCACCCGGATGATGTGGTGGCGGACGAACTCCGCCCCCTCGCGCGCGCCGTCCTCGGGGTGCTTCAGGCAGCATTCCCATTCGACGACGGCCCAGCCCTCGAAGCCGTATTGCGTGAGCTTCGAGAAGATGCCGCCGAAGTCCACCTGCCCGTCGCCCAGGCTGCGGAAGCGGCCCGCGCGGTTCACCCAGGACTGGAACCCGCCATAGACGCCCTGCCGCCCGGTCGGGTTCAGCTCGGCATCCTTCACATGGAACATGCGGATCCGCTCGTGGTAGATGTCGATGTGCTCGAGATAGTCGAGGTGCTGCAGCACGTAGTGGCTCGGGTCATAGAGCATGTTGGCCCGCTTGTGGCCCTTCACCCGGTCGAGGAACATCTCGAAGCTGATCCCGTCGTGCAGGTCTTCGCCGGGGTGGATCTCGAAGCAGATGTCGACGCCGCAATCCTCGGCATGGTTCAGGATCGGCGTCCAGCGCCGGGCAAGCTCGTCAAAGGCGGCCTCGACCAGCCCCGCCGGCCGCTGCGGCCAGGGATAGATGAAGGGCCAGGCCAGCGCGCCCGAGAAGCTGGCCTGCGCCGTCAGGCCGAGGTTGCTCGAAGCCGTCAGCGCCTTCTTCACCTGATCGACCGCCCATTCCGCACGCGCCTTCGGCTTGCCGCGCACCGACGGCGCGGCAAAGCCGTCGAAGGCCTCGTCATAGGCAGGATGCACGGCGACCAGCTGGCCCTGCAGGTGCGTCGACAACTCGGTGATCGCGATGCCGTTCGCCGCGGCCACACCCTTGATCTCGTCGCAGTAGGTCTTCGACGTTGCGGCCTTGTCGAGGTCAAAGAGCCGACCGTCCCAGCTCGGGATCTGCACGCCGACATATCCGCAGTCGGCCGCCCATTTCGTGATCCCGTCCCAGGTATTGAACGGCGCGGCGTCGCCCGCGAATTGCGCCAGGAACAGCGCAGGCCCTTTCATCGTCTTCATCGCATCCTCCCGATTTGTGCCGCCTGCGCGTCCGCAAACGATTTAGGAGAAGGCTACGCGGCAGACCGGGCAGAAGACAATAGCTTCTGCCCAGTTATCCACAGGCGGCTTGGCCCGGACGCTACTCGGCCGCGTGGGCCTTGCGGCCGATCCGGGGCACATCGCCCTCAAGCGCGGTCACGCGGGTTCCCAGCGCGTCGATCGAGGCCGACAGATCGAAGGGATCGGGCACTTCGGGTTCGTCCTCCTTGCGGCCGACGAAGCGGCCGAAGACCCAGGACAGAAGCCGCGACAGGTCGTCCATGATCAGGAAGAAGGCCGGAACCACGACAAGGCTCAGCACGGTCGAGACGATGATGCCGCCGATCACAGCCGTCGCCATCGGTGCGCGGAAGGTCCCGCCCTCGCCCACACCCAGCGCCGAGGGCAGCATGCCCGCCGACATCGCGACCGAGGTCATCACGATCGGCCGCGCCCGCTTGTGCCCGGCCTCGACGATCGCCTCGAAGCGGGTCATGCCACGCGCCCGCATCTCGACCGCGAAGTCGACCAGCAGGATCGCGTTCTTGGTCACGATCCCCATCAGCATGAGGATGCCGATCAACACCGGCATCGACACCGGGTTCGCGGTCAGGATCAGCGCACCCGCGACGCCGCCGATGGCCAGCGGCAGCGAGAAGAGGATGGTGAAAGGCTGGATCACCGACTTGAACAGCAGGATCAGCACCGTCAGCACCAGCATCAGGCCCATGATCATGGCATTGCCGAAGCTGGCCATCAGCTCCTGCTGCACCTCGGCGTCGCCCGCCTCGACCACGCGGACCGAAGGCGGCAGTGCCGTGGCGGCCGTGACCTCCTTGAAGCGCGCCGATGCCGTGCCAAGCGCCACGCCAACCGGCAGGTTCGCCCCGATGGTCGCCCGGCGCTCGCGGTTCAGCCGGTCGATGGTCGAGGGCCCTTCGCCGATGTAGATGTCGGCGACCGCATTCAGCGGCACCATGGCCCCCGTTCCGGTCTGGACCTTGAGCGAGCCGAGCCGGGCGAGGTCCGACTTGATCGCATCGCCCAGCTGGACGCGCACCGGGATCAGCCGGTTGTCGATCGAGACCTTGGCCAGCGCCGCATCGAAGTCGCCGATGGTCGCCACCCGCAGCGTGTCGGCAATCGAGCGGGCGGTGACGCCCAGCCGGGCCGCAATCTCGGGACGCGGGCGCACCTGGACCTCGGGCCGGGGCAGCGCGCCCTCGGCGGCGACGTTGGCCAGTAGCGGGTCGCCCCGCAGGGCGCCTTCCAGCGCGGCGACGGCGGTGTTCAGGTCGGCCTCGTTCGAGGACAGGATCGAGAAGGACAGGTCGCGCTCGCCCCGGTCGTTCAGCTTGAAGGCGCGGATATCGGGCACGGTGGCGAGGCTCGCGAAGATTTCGGCCTCGATCTCGTTTTGCGGGCGGACCCGGCCATGCGGCTCGACCTCGGGCACCAGGCCACCGATCAGCGGCACACGCTGCCCAAGCTCGGAGATCCGGCGCAACAGCGAATGGTCAAGCCGGTCCAGGAGCACGGTGAAGGACGCGCGGCGGATGTCGCGGTCGCCCTTTGGCGAGGCACCGCCGAGGACGAAGATCGCGCGGACGCCATCCACGTCCTGCACCAGTGCCCGCATCGCCTCGGTCGTGCGGTCGGTGTCGGCCAGAGTCGAGCCGGGCGGCATCTCGACGCTGATCGGGATGCGGCTGACATCTTCGGGCGGGATGAAGCTGCCCGGAATGCGGACCATGAACACCAGCGAGACGGCCAGCACGGCGATGGCCGCAACCAGCGTGAGATAGCGTGCCGGCACGAACCAGAGCCTGCCCGCCGCCGTGCGCCGCACGACCCAGAGGTAGCCGCGCATGAACGGGCCGTCCGCGGCCTCGTGCTCGATATTGGCGTCCTTGCTGCGCATGAGGTAGGCGGCCATCATCGGGGTGATAAGCCGCGCGACAAGCAGCGAGAACAGGACGGCAATCGCCACGGTCAGGCCGAACTGGCGGAAGTATTGCCCCGGAATGCCCGGCATGAAGCTGACCGGCACGAAGACCGCGACGATGGTGAAGGTTGTCGCGATGACGGCCAGGCCGATCTCGTCGGCGGCCTCGATGGCCGCGCGATAGGGCGACTTGCCCATGCGGATGTGCCGGGCGATGTTCTCGATCTCGACGATGGCGTCATCGACCAGGATGCCTGTGGCCAGCGTCATCGCAAGGAAGGACACCAGGTTCAGCGAGAAGCCGAGCAGGTCCATCACGTAGAAGGTCGGGATCGCCGACAGGGGCAGCGCGACCGCAGAGATGATCGTGGCGCGCCAGTTCTTCAGGAAGGCCAGCACGACCAGAACGGCCAGGATCGCGCCTTCGATCAGCGTGTGCAGGGCGCTTTCATAGTTGCCATAGGTGTAGAACACTGTGTCATCGACCGGGTCGATGGCCACCTCGGGGTGGGCCGCACGCAGGGTGTCGAGCGTCGCATTCACCGTCTCGGCCACCGAGACCTCGGACGCGCCCTTGGCGCGGAAGACGGCGAAGGTCACGACCTGATCGCCGTTCATCCGGCTGAACGAGCGCGGCTCCTCGAATGTGTCGTTGATGGTGCCCAGATCGGCCAGCCGGACGAAGCGGCCCGAAGGCAGCCAGATCGGCGTCTTTGCCAGAGCCTCGGCGGTTTCGGCGTCGCCGAGCGTGCGGATCGCCTGTTCGCCGCCCGACAGCTTGCCGCGCCCGGCGCCCACGTTCGCATTGGTCAGGCGCAATTGCTGGCTGACCGAGCCGGCGGTGATGCCGAAGCTCGCCAGCCGCGCGGTATCTAGCTCGATCCGGATCTCGCGGTCGGCCCCGCCATAGCGGTCGACCCGGCCGATCCCGGCCTTGCCTTGCAGCGCGCGCGTGATCGTATCGTCGACGAACCACGACAGTTCCTCGATGGTCATGCCGGGCGAGGCGACCGAGAAGGTCATGATCGCCTGACCCTCGACGTCGATCCGGGTGACGATCGGCGTGTCCGCCTCGCCCGGCAAGTCGCCGATGATCTGGTCGATGGCGTCCTTGACGTCCTGCACGGCCTTGTCGGTGGGAACCTCCATCCGGAATTCGACGGCTGTCGTCGAAATCCCGTCCGCAATGGTCGAAATGACGTTCTTCACCCCGGTGATTCCGGCGACGGCGTCCTCGACTTCCTTGGTGACCTGGGTCTCCAGCTCGGCCGGGGCGGCGCCGGCCTGCGTGACTGTCACCGCCACCAGCGGCACGTCGATGTTGGGAAAGCGCGTGACCGGCAGGCCGTTGAAGCTCTGCCAGCCCAGCACCATCAGCATGAAGAAGGCGAGGATCGGGGCAATCGGGTTCCGTATCGACCAGGCCGAGAAGTTCATGGTGCGCCCCTCAGTTCGACAGGCCGGTGTCGGCGGCGACCGGCGCGATCCGGTCGCCCGGCCGCACGAAGGCCCCGGCACGAAGCACGATGCGGTCGCCCGCCGTCAGGCCCGTCGCAATCTCGATCATGCCACCGTCGCGGATGCCGGTCCGGACGGCGACGCTTTCCACAAGGCCATCGGCCGAAACCCGCAGGGCCGAGGGCTCGGCCCCGGAAAGCGAGACCGAGGTCACCGGCACCGCCAGCGCCTCGCGGCTGGCCACGATGATTTCCGCCTCGGCGAACAGGCCAGAGCGGACGGCGGCGGGGTTGTCGAGCGCGATCCTGACCCGGCCAAGGCGCGACAGGGCGTCGACCTCGGGTTCGACCAGACGGACGGTGCCGGTCTGCATCTCGGGCAGGCCGACGATGCGAAGCGAAACCTTCTGGCCCGCCTGAAGTTTCAGAAGGTCTTCCTCGGCCACGTCGGCCCGCAGTTCCAGCAGACCGTCGCGGATGATCGTGAACATCGGCTGTCCGGCCGCCGAGGCGATGGCACCGACTTCGGCGTTGCGCTCGGCGATCCGGCCTGCAACAGGGGCCTTGATCTGGGTGCGGGCAAGCTTCAGGTCGATGTCGGCGTTCTGCGCATCGACCAGCGCCAGTTGCGCCTGCGCAGCCGCCAGGCCCTGCGCCGCGACATTCACCTGCGCGGCGGCCGATGTCGCCGCCGCCATTGCCTGATCGGTCGCGGCCTGCGAGGCGGTGCCCTGCGCCTTCAGCTTTTCGGCCCGGATCCGCACCCGCTCGGCCTCGTCGGCGTTCGACTGTGCGCTGACAAGCTGCGCCTCGGCCTGTGCGATGGCCGCAACGGCCGCGGCGCGGGACGCGACCAGCTGGCTCGACTGCAGCCCGAGCGCGGTGTCGGAAAGCTGCGCGAGGACCTGCCCGGCCGCAACGTCGTCGCCGATATCGGCCAGCAGGCTGTCGATGGCCTGACCCTCGATCTGCGGCTGGACCAGCACCCGCTCGTGCGGCGCAATCGTGCCGGTCGCAATGACACGGTCGGTCAGCAGGATGCTGGCCACCTCGGCCACGGTGATCGCGGGCAAGGCAGCGGGCGAGGCTGGCGCGGTTTCGGTCGTGCCGCCGGCGGCGAGCGCAGGCGCAACGCCAAGGGCAATCACAAGGGCCGGGACAAGGGCGGAAAGGGACAGGTTCATAACGTCA
>JBJOQI010000070.1:0-2923 GCA_046050045.1 Pseudomonadota bacterium
CTGGTCACCGGGCTGATTACCGAACGCGGGATATTTCCCGCGACCGAGGCAGGGCTGGCCCCGCTGCGGCCCTGAAACAAGAACGGGCACCCGAAGGTGCCCGTCCGGTCAGAATTCGGGATCGGCTCAGATCGCCGATTCGATCCAGTTCTGCAGCGCCGCCTTGGGTGCGGCGCCGACCTTGTTCGACACCGGCTGGCCGTCCTTGAACAGGAACAGCGTCGGGATGCCGCGCACGCCCATTTGGGCGGGCAGCTGCGGGTTTTCGTCGACGTTGACCTTCACGATCTTGACCTTGCCCGCATAGGCATCCGACAGCTCTTCCAGCGCCGGGCCGATCTGCTTGCAGGGGCCGCACCACTCGGCCCAGAAGTCGACGACGACCGGAATCGCCGACTGGCGGACCTCGGCGTCGAAGGTGGCATCGGTGACAGCCGTCGTGGCCATGTTCTTTCTCCTAACGGGAAGCTGGACCGGGAAGGTATGGATGCGCGGCAGAGTCGTCAAGGGATGGGGGTCGATGCCAGGGCCGACCTCACGATATCGGGAGGCAACGGCATGAAACTGCCGTTGGCCGTCCAGAGAATGGCGGTCTCGATCCGCTTGCCGGGATAGATCTGCGCCAGCAGTTCCGCATAGACGCCCATCTGCCGCAGGATTCCCTCGGGCACCTGCGACGTGCGATCCGGGATCGTCCGGTTCGTCTTGAAATCGATGGCCAGAACCCGGTCGGGTTCGACCGACAGCAGGTCGACCACACCGGAAAAGCGCCGCCCGCCCAGCGTCCCGACCCGCCCGGAGAGGGTCACCTCGGACAGCGGGTCCGCCAGGCCGGCCAGGACCGGCGAGGCCAGCACCGCCCGCGCTTCGGCAAGAACAGTGTCTGTTTCAGCCGAATCCAGCGGATCCTCGCCACCCTGCAGCAGCGCGGCGGCGATCTCGGGCCAGTCCGCTTCGGGCCAGCGGCGCAGGTGTTCGAGCAGCAGGTGCAAGGCCGAGCCGTGGCGCAGGGCGGCCTCTTCGCTCTGGCCCGCCTCGCCCGGCAGCGCCTTTGCGCCCGGCAGACCGGACGGGGACCAGACCCTTTCGGGCTCGACCGGCGCGGGTGGCGGACCGGCAAGGGCCTGCGGGTCTGCGGGTCCGGCCTCGGGCAAGGCATCAGGCGCTGGCGCTGGCGCGCCGGGCAGGGGCCAGGCGCCCGAGGTGACGCGGTAAAGACCGAAGGCCCCCGGGCCGTCGCGGCTGGCGGTCTGAGCGCCGCCACTTCGCGTCATCCCCTCGTGTATCCGGTTGTACCAGCTGTCCTTCGGGCCGCCGATCTCACCCGCGGCCGCCACGATGAGCCAGCTTTCAGCCCGCGTCATCGCGACATAGAGCAGGCGCAGATCCTCTTCCGCATCGCGTCTGGTCACCTCTGCCATCCGTTCGGCAATCTCGTCGGGCGCCTCCGCGCGGCTGACCTGCCAGAGGGGAACCTGCCCCTCGCGCCGCAGGATCCTTGTGGAGTCCGAGCGGTTGTTCCCCGGTTTGGCCGCGTCGGGCAGGATCACGATCGGCGCCTCCAGCCCTTTGGCCCCGTGAACCGTCATCACGCGAAGCGCCCGCGTGCCGGCCTCGAACCGCCGCTTGCGGTCG
Source organism: Pseudomonadota bacterium (assembly GCA_046050045.1). Taxonomy (GTDB): domain Bacteria; phylum Pseudomonadota; class Alphaproteobacteria; order Rhodobacterales; family Rhodobacteraceae; genus JAOADN01. The sequence continues at coordinate 1,636 of JBJOQI010000070.1, forward strand.
CTGTCCTGGGTTTCGAGAGAGACGAGGTAGCCGGTCAGGCTGGGGATGTCCGCGCTCTCGAAGTCGATGGCCTGGGTCAGAAGCTCGTCGATGCCCTCCTGCGCCTCGGCCCCCAGCCGGCCGATCAGCCGTTCGCGCAGCCCGTGACGGGTCAGCGCGCGTTCAAGCAGCTCGTAGGGGCGCAGGAAATCCGACTGGCCGCGCAGGTCGTCCAGAATCGCGGTCGTCTGCGGGTGCTGGTCGGCCGCCCCGCGCAGGGCCTGCCACAGGTAGGAACCCTGCGGCCGCGACGATGCCAGCGCGAAAAGCTGCCCCTCGGTCCAGCCGAACAGCGGCGAGCGCAGGGCTTCGGCCAGCGACAGGTCGTCCTCGGGCAGGGCCAGGAAGCGCAGAAGCGCCCGCAGGTCGCGCACGGCGATCTCGCCGCCAAGCCGCAGCCGGTCCGATCCGGCGACGCGCAGGCCTGCTGCCTTGCAGGCCCGGATCACCGCATGGAACATCCGCGACCGGCTTTGGACAAGGATCAGGATATCGCCCTCGTCGACCGGCTTTTCCCGCACCTTTCCGCCCGCGCGCACCTGGATGCGGGTGCCGCTGGCGATGATCCGGGAAATCTCGGCCGCGATCTGCCGCGCCAGCCTGACCTCGGCCCCGGCCTCCCGCGCCGTCACTTCCGGCAGGTAGTAGTCTTCGGGGGCGGGCGGCTTTTCAGCCTCGACCGCCGGCCAGAGGTCAACGCGCGACGGCATGTTCTGGTTGAACGCGATATGCGTCGCCGGGCCCCCCAGGGCGGCATGGTCGGCTGCGTCAAAGCTGTTGTCGACCACCGACAGGATCGCCGGGCCGGACCGGAAGGAATGGTCAAGCACCCCCTCGCCCCAGCGACCCTGGGGCCGCAGGTAATTGCCGAACCGCTGCCGCATCTCGTCAAAGGCCGCGACATCGGCGCCCTGGAAGGAATAGATCGACTGCTTCTTGTCGCCCACGACGAACAGGGTGCGCAGGGCCTCCCGCGCGCCCTGGCCTGCGGTGATTTCCTCGGTCAGGCGGCGGATCACGGCCCATTGCGCCGGGCTGGTGTCCTGCGCCTCGTCGACAAGGATGTGGTCAAGCCCGCCGTCGAGCCGGTAGAGCACCCATTGCGCGACCCGCGAGTCCGACAGAAGGCCCGCCGTCAGACGGATCAGGTCCTCGAAGTCAACCCGCCCGAGCGCCGCTTTGCGGGCCTGATAGCGCGGCAGGAAGGCCCGGGCAAAGCGGTGGAGGGCGATGGTCTTGGCGGCGGCAG
>JBJOQI010000071.1:0-4445 GCA_046050045.1 Pseudomonadota bacterium
CGGGACCTGAGCGGCGCGCTCAGGGGACGATGACGATCGGCGTTCCGACCTTGACCATCGAATAGACCTCTTCCATCTCGCGGTCCTTGACCGAGATGCAGCCGGCCGTCCAGTCCTCGCCGCGGCCACGGTTCTTGCCGGCGCGGCCGTGAATGAAGATGTCGCCGCCCGGGCTCTTGCCAAGCGCCTTCGCCTCGGCCCGGTCCTGGTCGTTCGGATAGGAAATGCCGAGCGACAGGTGATAGGAACTGTTCGGGTTGCGGCGGTCGATGCGATAGACCCCTTCGGGTGTCTTCATGTCGCCCTCGACCTGCTTGTCGCCGATCGGGTTGCCGCCCAGCGCGATGTCGTAGGTCTTCAGCGCGGTGGTGCCGTTCAGCAGGTACATCTTGCGTTCCGACTTCATCACGACGATCCGGGTCACCTCGGGGCCGTTGTAGGTGCGGAACTTGCTGCCGCCGCATGACGCGGCAAGCGCGACCAGCGCGATCACGCAAAGGATTCTGACTGCCCGCATTACCGTTCTTTCCGTTTCTTGTGCCTGCCCCGGCCACGGTCATACAGAGAGATGATGCCGCTGAAAAGGCGCGCGGAATCCGGTCACGAACGGGTGAACTGCGCCGCCAGCTCGACATGCGGCGACCAGCGGAACTGATCGACCACCTGCACCCAGTCCAGACGGAACCCGGCATCGGCCAGAATCCGGGCGTCGCGGGCGAAGGTCACCGGGTTGCAGGACACGGCCGCGACACGGGCAAGGCCCGAGCGCGCGATCTCGCGGGTCTGCGCCTCGGCCCCGGCGCGGGGCGGGTCGATCACCACGGCATCGAACCGCGCAAGTTCGTCGGGCAGAAGCGGGCGGCGGAACAGGTCGCGCGCCGCGCCGGTCAGGCGTTTCAGGCCCTGCACCGTCCTTGAACCGGCAAGAGCCGCCTCGATCATCGCTGTGTCGCCCTCGACGGCATGAACCTCGGCGCGCTCGGCCAGCGGCAGGGCAAAGGTGCCGCAACCGGCGAAAAGGTCGGCGATCCGGCCTGCGCCCTCTGTCGCCTCCAGGACCGATCCGACCAGCGCGGCCTCGCCCTCGCGCGTGGCCTGAAGGAAGGCCCCGGGCGGTGGCACGACGGTGGCACGGCCGATCCGCTGCGCGGGCGGATGGCGCAGGACTGCCGCCTCGCCGTCCCAGGTGACGCGCGACAGGCCCACCTGTTCGGCGATGCCGGCGAGGCCCTGAAACAGCGTGGCATCCATCGGCTTGCCACCCGTTACCGCCAGATCCGGCCCCCCCGTCGTCAGCGTGACGGCCAGGTCGAGCCCGCCCTTGCGCGATGCGCCGATCACGGTGATCTCGCGCAGGGCCGGGAGGGTGGCGATCAGGGCGGGATGCAGCAGGCGGCAATCGGGGATTTCGGTGATCGTGCCCGAGGCGCGGCCATGAAACCCGACGATCGCCCCGGATTTCGTCCGCCGCCCGGCCAGGGTCGCCCGCCGCCGCGATCCGGCCGGAGAGGTGGCGACGGGCCGGAATTCGGCTGCCAGGCCCTGTGCCGTCAGCGCCAGCCGCACGACATCGAGTTTCCAGCCGGCCACGAAGGAGTCGGAGGCGTGCATCAGGCCGCAGCCACCGCAGGCGCGGTAATGCGCACAGGCCGCCCGGACCCGATCGGGCGACGGCGTGACGATGCGCGGCTGGGCGATGCGGTCGCCGGAAATGTCGCCCTCGACTTCTTCTCCGGGAAGCCCGCCCGCCACATAGACCGGCCCGTCCGCCACCCCGTCACCGAGATGGCCGAGCCGCAGGACCGTCACCTTCACTCTGCTGCCTCTTCCGTACCCATGTCGGTGCCAATAAAGCCACCCGACTGCCGGTTCCAGTAGCGCGCGTAAAGCCCGCCGCGCCTGAGCAACTCGTCATGCGTGCCGTCCTCGGCGATCCGGCCCTGATCCAGCACGATGATCCGGTCCATCTGCGCGATGGTGGACAGCCGGTGCGCGATGGCCAGCACGGTCTTGCCCTGCATCACCCGGGCCAGGGCCGACTGGATCGAGGCCTCGACCTCGCTGTCGAGCGCGCTGGTCGCCTCGTCCAGCACGAGGATCGGCGCATCCTTCAGGAAGGCGCGGGCCAGCGCGATGCGCTGGCGCTGGCCGCCCGACAGCTTGACCCCGCGTTCGCCAAGGAAGGCGTCATAGCCCTTGCGGCCCTGATGGTCGAGCATCGGCAGGATGAAGTCATGCGCCTCGGCGGCCTTCGAGGCGGCGATCAGCTCATCCTCGCTGGCGTCGGGGCGGCCGTAGCGGATGTTGTCGCGGGCCGAGCGGTTGAACATCGCGGTGTCCTGCGTGACCATGCCGATGTTGCGGCGCAGGCTTTCCTGCGTGACCGAGCGCACGTCCTGTCCGTCGATCAGGACGGCGCCGTCCTCGACATCGTAGAGCCTGAGGATCAGCGAGACGAGCGTGGACTTGCCCGCACCCGAGGCGCCGACGATGCCGACGCGCTGACCCGGGCCGATCGTCAGCGTCACGTCGGCTATGCCGCCACGCTCTCGCCCATAGGCAAAGCGCGCGCCGCGCAGTTCGATCCGGCCCTTCACGCCCGACAGCGTTGCGGCGTCGGGCGCGTCTTCCAGCGAATAGGCCCGGGCGAGGGTGCGCATTCCGTCCTCGACCTCGCCCACGCTGGAATAGATCGACAGGAACGACAGGCTGACCCAGCCCGACATCTGGGCAATGCGCATGGAGATCGCGCCCGCCGCGGCGATGTCGCCCGCGGTGGCAAGGCCGCGCTGCCACAAGACCAGCGTTCCGCCGATCAGGATCACGGGCAGCAGGCCCGCAAGCGCCATCAGGGCCAGCCGGAACAGGGTCGAGATCACGCCGTATTCGACCGAGCGGCTGCGGAAGACATCCATCGCCTCGAGCGCGACGCGGTCCTCGAAGTCGGCATGGGCGAACAGCTTGACGGTCTTGATATTGGTGATCGTGTCGACGACCTGTCCGGTGACCATCGCGCGCGACGAGGCGCGGACGGCCGAGTTTTCGCGCACGAGCGGCAGGAAATGCCGGATCAGGACGACATAGCCCACCAGCCAGACCGACAGCGCCGCGGCCATCCGCCAGTCGATCGTCACAAGGTAGACGATCGAGGCGATGACCGACGCCAGCGCAAAGAAGCCGGTGTTGATGATTTCGGTCACCACATCGGTGATGGCGCGCGCGGCCTGCATCTGCTTGGTGGCGAGCCGGCCCGCGAAGTCGTTGTCGAAGAAGGTCACGGCCTGCCCGAGTGTCCAACGGTGCAGGCGCGACAGCACGAGCGGCAGCACGTTCGATCCGATGATGATCGAGTTCGTGGCCGATGACCCGCCGAAGGCTAGCGGGCGCAGCACCAGATAGAAGCCAAGGCAGGCGACAAGCAGCGCCGCGTTCTGGCTGAAGTAGACGGCCGGATCGCCCGCCAGCGCGGCATCGATCACCCAGCCGAGGATCAGGGCCGACACGACCTCCATCATGCCCGCGATGGCCGACATGACGGCCGCCAGCCCGAGCATCGTCCACGCCCCGTCGATCGCCCAGCGGAAGAACGGCCAGAGCTTTTGCGGCGGCGCGCCGTCGGCGGGGGCAAAGGCGTCGATCAGCGCGCCAAGGCGCGACAGGCCTGTCATTCGGCGGCCTCGTCGATCTCGGTCCCGAGGAATCCGCCCGACTGCCGCGACCAGAGCCGTGCATAGAGCCCGCCGCGCGCCAGAAGTTCGGCATGCGTGCCGTCCTCGGCCACCTTGCCGTCATCCAGCACGACGATCCGGTCCATGTGGGCGATGGTCGACAGGCGGTGCGCGATGGCGATGACGGTCTTGCCTTCCATCACGCCGTACAGCGTGTCGAGGATCGCGGCCTCGACCTCGCTGTCGAGCGCGCTGGTCGCTTCGTCGAGCACGAGGATCGGTGCGTCCTTCAGGATCACCCGCGCCAGCGCGATGCGCTGCCGCTGGCCGCCCGAGAGTTTCACCCCACGCTCGCCCACCTGCGCCTCATAGGCCTTTCGCCCCTCCTGGTCGGCGAGCGTCTGGATGAAGCCATGCGCCTCGGCCCGTTCCGCCGCAGCGATCATCTCGGCCTCGGTCGCGTCGGGACGGCCGTAGAGGATGTTGTCGCGTACCGAGCGGTGCAGAAGGCTGGAGTCCTGCTGGACCATGCCGATCCGGGCACGCAGCGAATCCTGGGTGATCGTTGAAATGTCCTGCCCGTCGATCAGGATCTGCCCGCCCTCGCGGTCGTAGAACCGCAGGAGCAGCTTCACCAGCGTCGACTTGCCCGAGCCCGAGCGGCCGACGAGCCCGATCTTCTCGCCGGGGCGCACGGTCAGGTCGATAGACTGGAGCCCGCCAGACCCGCGGCCGTAATGGTGGCTCAGGCCCTTCATCTCGATCAGTCCGGCACCG
>JBJOQI010000072.1:0-5296 GCA_046050045.1 Pseudomonadota bacterium
CCTGGGCCGAGACGACGCCGGCCAGATGAAACACGACGTCGCAATTCAAGGCCGCAAGCTCTGCCGCGACTTCGGGCGCGCGCAGGTCGCCCTGCAGGGAATGGCAGGCAAGGCCCTGCACGCCGGGCGGTGCCGTCAGGTCGTGCAGCCACATCCCGTCAATCGACTTGCCCCGCATCTGCCCCCGCGCGGCAAGGGCCTTGGCGAGCTTTTGCCCGATCATCCCGCCCGCACCCGTGATCAGCACCCGCATTCCGGCCTCCTGCCCCGCTTCGCGCGCCATTTCGATGCAGGGGCGACACGCCGTCAATCAAAACTGGCGGCCATCGGGGCCCCAGGGCGAATTCCGCTGCAGATCGCGCGGCATTGGCCTAAAAAAGCCGAAAACGCACGGCAGAACCGGGGCGAAGGCGGGCGACAGGCCCGTCCGGGTTCCGGCGACAGTCCGGGCAACAGGCACAACAGCAGGCAGGCCATGATCGTCGATCTTCACGATGCGATGCGCAAGCACTACCCGGCCCTGGCGGGCATCGCGCTGTTCAGCGTCTTCGTGAACCTTCTGATGCTGACCGGCCCGCTCTTCATGCTGCAGGTCTATGACCGGGTGCTGGCCAGCCGGTCGGAACCCACACTCGTTGCGCTGTTCCTTCTGGTGGCCGGCCTGTTTGCTGCGATGGCGCTGCTCGACGCGGTCCGCAACGCCGTGGGTGCCCGGATCGGCGCGCAGCTGCAGTCCGACCTCGACGGGCGCGTCTTTTCGGCGTCGCTGAACGCCCCGCCCCAGCTTGGCCGCGAGGCCGCCACCGCCGTCAACGACCTCGAGTCGGTGCGCAAGTTCGTGGGCTCCTCGCTCTGCTTTGCCTTCTTCGACCTGCCTTTCGCGCCGCTCTTCTTTGCCGCGATCTTCCTGTTCCACCCGTTGCTGGGCTGGTTGTCGGTCGGGGGTGGCCTGGTCCTTCTCCTGCTCATGCTCGCCAACCAGCTGGCCAGCCGCCGCCCGGGCGACCGCGCGATGCAGTCGGCCTCGGCGGCAAGCCGCACCTTCGAACAGCTGCGCAGCCAGCCCGAAACCATCCGGGGTCTTGGCATGACCGCCGATGCCATCGCCCGCTGGCGGCGCGAACGCGACGCGGCACTCGCGGCCGAGGTCGCGCTGGGCGACCGCAACTCGGGCTACGGCTCGACCGTCAAGGCGGTGCGGCTGTTCCTGCAATCGGCCATCCTTGCACTCGGCGCCTGGCTCGTGATCCGGGGTGAGATGACCGGCGGGGCAATGGTGGCAAGTTCCATCCTGATGGGCCGCGCGCTCGCCCCGGTCGAGCAGCTGGTCAGCGGCTGGGCTGCCGTCGGCCGGGTCCGCCGCGGCTGGTCGAGCCTGTCGAGACTGCTGACCGCCGTGCGCCCGCCGCCCGCCCGCACCCGCCTCGGCACGCCCGAGGCCCGGCTTGACGTGCGCGAGCTGTCCCTCGTCCCCCCGGGCGAGACGAAACCCACGCTCGCCCGCGTCAGCTTTCAGGTCGGCCCCGGCCAGGCGCTCGGGGTGATCGGCGAAAGCGCCTCGGGCAAGTCCTCTCTCGCCCGCGCCATCACCGGCGTCTGGCCCGTTGCGGGGGGCGAGATCCGGCTCTCGGGCGCTAAGATCGACCAGTACGAGGAAGCCGACCTGTCGCGCTACATCGGCTATCTGCCGCAGGACGTGGCGCTGTTCGATGGCACCGTGGCCGAGAACATCGCCCGCCTGCGCGACGGGGCCGACGCCGACCAGATCATCGCGGCAGCCACCCTTGCGGGCGCGCATGACATGATCCTGAAGCTGCCCAAGGGCTACGACACGCCGGTCGGCGCATCGGGCGCGAAACTCTCGGGCGGCCAGAAGCAGCGCATCGGCCTTGCCCGCGCGCTCTTCGGCGACCCCGTCGTCGTGGTGCTGGATGAACCGAACTCGAACCTCGACGCGGTGGGTTCTGACGCGATCAATGCCGCGATCCGGGCCCTCAAGGCGCGTGGCCGCATCGTCATCATCATGGCGCACCGGCCCGCTGCCATCGCCGAATGCGACCTGCTGCTGATGCTGCGGGGCGGCCAGGTCAACGCCTTCGGCCCGCGCGACGAGGTGCTCAAGCGCATCGTCGCCAACCACGGCCAGATCGCACTTGCCACCACGCGGCAGTCCGGAAACGCCTGATGTCCTATTCCAGCCGCCGCCCCGTCACCCTTGGCCTTGCTGCCGTCGCCCTGCTGACGCTTGGCATTTTCGGCTGGGGCTCGCGCGCCTCGCTGTCCGGCGCGGTCATCGCCCCCGGCCAGGTCCAGGTCGAGGCGCGCGCCCAGGTCGTGCAGCACCCTGACGGCGGCTCGGTCCGCGACATCGCGGTGCGCGACGGCGATACCGTGACCAAGGGCGCGCGGCTTCTGTCGCTCGACGGCGCGGACCTGATCTCGCGCGAGCGCATCCTGCAGGGCCAGGCCGACGAGCTTCAGGCCCTCTCGGCCCGGCTGATCGCCGAACGCGACGGCGCGACGGCCCTGACCCTGCCCGAGGGCCTTGCCACCCGCGCCGCCGCCGACCCCGCCGTCGCGGCGATCGTCGCCGGTCAGGAAAGTCTGTTCGGCGCACGGCTCACGACGCTGCGCGACGCGCAGCGCTCTTACGAGGAACAGAAGAAACAGATCGGCAACGAGATCGAGGGCCAGGGCGCGCAGGTCGCCTCGCTTGCCACCCAGCTCGACCTTGTCGAGGACGAACTCGGCAACGCCCAGTCCCTGCTGGACAAGGGACTGGCCGAAGCTTCGCGCGTCCTGACCCTGCGGCGCGAAGCCGCCCGCCTGACCGGCCTCAAGGGCCAGACCGATGCCGACATCGCCCGCAACCTCGGGCGCATCGCCCAGATCGACGTCGAGGTGCTGCGCCTGACCGCCGCGCGCCGCGAAGAGGCGGTGACCGAGCTTCGCGACGCCCAGAGCCGCCTCGCCCAGGTCGAGGAAGAGCTCTCGGCCACCCGCACAAGACTGTCGCGGCTCGACCTGACCGCGCCGATGGACGGCATCGTACACGACCTGTCGGTGCACAGTCAGGGCGCGGTGATCCGGCCGGCCGAACCGGTGCTGTTCATCATCCCGCAGGACGGCAACCTGACCGTCGCCGCCCGCATCGACCCCCTGCAGGTCGATCAGGTCTTTGAAGGACAGGTCGCAACGCTGCGCTTTTCCGCCTTCAATGCGCGGACCACGCCGGAAATCGGGGCGACCGTTGTCCGGCTCTCGGCCGATACCTCGACCGACCAGCGCACCGGGGTGCAGTTCTACACGGCCGAACTCAGCGCCACGTCGGATCAGGTAGCCCTGCTCGACGGCCAGCAGCTTCTGCCCGGGATGCCGGTCGAGGTCTTCATCCGCACCGGTGACCGCTCGCCGCTCAGCTATATTGCCAAGCCCTTCACCGACTACTTCTCGCGCGCCTTCAAGGAATAGGCGTCGGGGCTCGCGGGCGCCGGCAGGGCCATCCGGACGAGCGTGACATCCGAACCGAGCGGGCGCGATGGGCGCGTCTCGGTATGGGTTTCGCGGAAACCGACCTTGGTCAGCACGTTGCAGGACGCGGCATTGCCATGGATGTAGCCCGACACCAGCCCCGCGCCGCCGCGCGCGAAATGGTCGGCCACCACGGCCCGTGCCGCCTCGGTCATCAGCCCACGCCCATGCCAGGGCCGGGAAAGCCAGTAGCCAAGGTCATTGGCGCCGTTGATGTGGATAACGCCGATCCCCTGCCCCTCGGCCAGAATGCCGCGCGCACCTGAAGATACAGCGCCGGCAACAAAGGCCTCGGCATCCCGAAGCCCAAAGGGCCAGGGCGGTGACGGCAGCCAGCGGATGACCTCCCAGTCGGCAATGCCCTCTGCGATCCAGCGGGCATCGCCGGTTTCCAGCGGACGAAGCAGCAACCGCGCCGTCCGGATGACGACGGGGCTGGTGCTCATCTCACCTCACCCCATCTTCCGCGTATAGGTCCAGGTCGGAACCTTGGCGCCCCGCGCGACCGCGAAGCATTCGGCATCGCCCAGATAGGCAAAGCCCGCATTGGTCAGCACCCGGGCCGAGGCCGGATTGTCCTGGAACACTTCGGCAAGCAGCGTCCGCGCCCCGTGCGGGTTCGCCGCGACGATGGCGTTGACCGCCTCCGAAGCGAAGCCGGTGTTCCAGAAGGCTGGCGCAACCCAATACGAGATCTCGGACTGCGCATCCCCGATCCGGGTCAGGCTGACCAGCCCCAGCACCTCGGCCAGGCCCTGCACCGACCCGTCAAGCGCCCAGACGTCCGTATCGCGCGGCTCGCCCATCGCCCGGGCCACAAAGGCCTCGGCCGCGCCCGGCGGCAGCGGATGCGGCACCGACGGCGTCGCCGTCGCCACGCGACGGTCACCGAGATAGAGCGCGATCAGCCCCGCATCCGACCGCCGCAAGGGCCGCAGCACGAAGCGGCCCGCCGCGACAACCGGCTGAACCGTGATCTGTTCCTGTATCATGCCGCTCTCCCTCCTCCGAAGATGGCAAGTATTCCCGATACGGCCTGGACCGTCGCCGGGTGGTTTCCAGCAGAAAGCGCATAGCGCACCGGTGCGGCACGGCGTTCGCGTTTCCGTTCCCTTACGATTGATTTGGGACCAATTGATGACAGCGCAATGCCTGCCCCCGGTCCGTGAACGGGGTTTTGAGCGGTTGCAACGAAGTTCAAGGTGTCGATGAACATGCCCATGACGGGCGCTCCTGCGTGATACCCCTGAAACGGGGCTGAAAAAGAACCGGGGGGACCGGCCTTTCGGCCGATCCCCCCGTTTGATCCGGTTATGGGGTCTTTCGGCTTACTCGGCGGCCTCCGCCGCGGGGAGGACCGAAATGAAGGTGCGGCCCTTGAGGCCTTTGTGGAACGTGACGCGACCGGTGACGACCGAGAAGATCGTGTGGTCGCGGCCCATCCCCACGCCCTCGCCCGGCCACCAGGTGGTGCCGCGCTGGCGCACGATGATGTTGCCCGGGACACAGGCTTCACCGCCGTACAGCTTCACGCCGAGGCGCCGACCGGCCGAGTCGCGACCGTTGCGGGACGAACCGCCTGCCTTTTTGTGTGCCATGGGGTGTTACTCCTTCGACTTCTTGGCCGCGGCGCGCTTCGGCTTTGCCTCGGTCGCAACCGCTTCTTCCTTGGTGCCATGCGCGGCCACGCGGGCGGCATGGGTGCCGACAGCGGCCTTCACGCCCGACTTTTCCGCGCCCGAGGCGAGGATGTCGGTCACGCGCA
>JBJOQI010000073.1:0-3379 GCA_046050045.1 Pseudomonadota bacterium
TCCAGCACCCCCTCGGTCGCCCAGAGGTCGACATGGCTTGACGCGACCGGCACGATCACCAGGTCGGCCTCGCGCAGCGCCGGGCGCAGGTCGGCATCCACCTTGGGCGGCGTGTCGATGATGATGTAGTCCGCCGTCTTGCGTAGCTTTTCGCATTCGTAGGACACGCCCCAGGCCGAGGATGTCGAGAATTCCAGCCCCGCCTCCCCCAGCCGTTCGCGCCGCGTCATGAACCAGCGGCCAAGGCTGCCCTGCGGGTCGGTGTCCAGCAGCGCCACGCTGTGGCCCCGCCGCAGGAAGGCCACGGCGAGGTTCGCGGCGATCGTCGTCTTGCCCGACCCGCCCTTCTGCTGCGCCACCGTGATGATCTTGCCGCCCATGCTGCTGCCCCGCCCTTCGCTGCACCGCAGCATCGCACGATTCGGGACCGGGCGCACGGCCCAAAGCGCCGCAGGGCTCAGGCGATGGTCACCGACAGGCCCGGTAACCCGTCGCAGGCGGCATCAAGCCGGTCGCCGCGCTGCACCGGGCCGACGCCCGCGGGCGTTCCGGTAAGGATCAGGTCGCCGGGGCCGAGGTGATAAAGCGTCGAGAGATGCGCGATGATCTCGTCCACCCGCCAGACCATGTCGGACAGAAGCCCCGCCTGCCGCGGTGCGCCATTGACGGACAGGGTCAGCCGCGACTGGCCGTTCGGGTCGAACCCGGCCGCCGGGCGCAACGCGCCGACCACCGCCGACCCCTCGACATCCTTGCCCGTGTCCCAGGGCTGCCGCTTTTCCTTTGACGCCGCCTGCAGGTCACGCCGCGTCATGTCGAGCCCGACCGCATAGCCGAACGCCGCATCCAGCGCCTGTGTCGCATCGACCCGGAACACCGGCACCCCGATGGCCACGACCAGTTCGACCTCGTGCTGGTAGTCCGCCGTGCCGGGCGCATAGGGAACGGCACCCGCGCCCGCCAGATGCAGGGGCGACTTGGTGAAGTAGAAGGGCGCGGACCGGTCGACCGCGTTGCCCATCTCGGCCGCGTGCTCGGCATAGTTGCGCCCGACGCAGAAGATGCGCCGCACCGGATAGCGGGAGGGCAGGCCCTCGACCGCGAGCGACGGTACCTCGGGCGGGGGAAACAGGAAGTCGGTCATGCGTGGCTATCCTTCTGGTCGGGCAGGATGGGTGAAATCACCCACCCCACGGGGCGTTGGATGGGTGCTCGCGCCCATCGTCACGACCCCGCCTGTTCATTCGCCGTAGGGCACCCAGATGTTCTTGACCTGTGTCGCGCGGCGCAGGAACTCGCGCCCCTGCCCCCCGGCCCCCAGCCAGTCGCGGTTTGCCACGGACCACGTCACTTTCAGGTTGCCCGCGCTCTGCCCTTCGACCGCCTTGGCACCCTCGGGCGTGCCGCAGTACCAGACTGCCGCCACGTCGTCGTGCTCGGCCAGCGTCTTGACCAGTTCCTCGCGCGCGCCGGTGACGATGTTGACCACGCCCCCCGGCAGGTCGCTGGTTTCCAGCACCTGATAGAGGTCCGTCGCCGCCAGCGGCATGTTCTGCGACGGGATCGCCACGACGCTGTTGCCCATCGCAATCGCGGGCAAGACCAGCGAGACAAAGCCCAGCAGCGGCGCATCGGTCGGACAGGCGATGCCCATCACGCCATAGGGTTCCGGCATTGCCAGCGTCACATGCGCCGACTTCGTCGCATGGACCGCGCCGTCGAACTTGTCGGCCTGAGCGGCATAGTAGAAGGCGCGCCGGATCGTCGCCGCCACTTCCTCGGCCGCCTTCGCAACGCCCGCGTCCTTCAGCCGCGCGGCAAACTCCGCCTCACGCTGCGCGAGGTTCTCGGCCAGGCAATACAGCACCTGCGCCCGGTTGTGGCCGGTGGCCTTGCCCCAGCCCCTGGCCGCGTGGGCCGCCTCGACCGCGTTCCTGATGTCCTTGCGGTTGCCAAGCCCGGCAAGCCCCAGAACCCGCCCCTTGTGACTGACGGCAAAGGAATAGCCTGAATCCGGCCGCTTCTGCGCGCCGCCGATGTAGAGCTTCGCGGTCCGGTCGATGCCCGTGACCTTGCCCGGCGCCTGCGGGTGAAGCGAGGTATCGGGCGCAATCGCCACAGCCTCGGCCCTGGGCTTTGTCGCGGGCAGGCTCAGGTATTCCCACATCCCCTCGCGCCCGCCCTCGCGGCCGAAACCGCTTTCGCGGTAGCCGCCGAAGCCGGCGCCCGCGTCGAAGATATTGGTCGCGTTCACCCAGACCACCCCCGCCTTGACCTTCGCCGCCACGTCGAGCGCGAGGTTGACGTTTTCCGACCAGATGCTGGCCGCCAGCCCGTAGCGGGTGTTGTTGGCCAGCTCCACCGCCTCGTCCGGCGTGCGGAACGTCGTCAGGGTTGCGACAGGGCCGAAGATTTCCACTTCCGCGACAATATTGGCCGGGGCCACGTGAGTGAAGAACCCCGGCGCAAAGAAGCTGCCCGCCGGCGGAATCGGGCAGTCTGCCTGATGCAGAACGGCCCCTTCGGCTTGACCTTTTTCAACCAGACCGCGAATCCGGTCAAGCTGCACCGGGTCCACGATGGCCCCCACGTCGGTCGACTTGTCCAGGGGATCGCCCAGCCGCAGCTTGGCCAGCCGCGCTTTCAGTTTCGCGACAAAGGCCGCCTCGACCGCCTCTTGCACCAGAATGCGGCTGCCCGCACAGCAGACCTGCCCCTGGTTGAACCAGATCGCGTCCACCACGCCCTCGACCGCGGCATCGAGGTCGGCGTCCTGGAAGACCACGAAGGGCGACTTGCCCCCCAGTTCCAGCGTCAGCTTCTTGCCCGTGCCCGCCGTCGCCTTGCGGATCGCGCGGCCCACCTCGGTCGAGCCGGTGAAGGCGATCTTGTCGACTTCGGCGGCCACCAGCGCTGCCCCCGTCTCGCCATCGCCGGTGACGATGTTGACGACGCCCTTCGGCAGCCCGATCTCGGCGCAGATCTCGGCAAAGGCCAGCGCAGTCAGTGGCGTGTATTCGGCGGGCTTCAGCACCACCGTATTGCCCGCCGCCAGTGCCGGCGCGATCTTCCAGGCCAGCATCAGCAGCGGAAAATTCCAGGGCACGATCTGCCCCACCACGCCGAGTGCCTGGTGGCCGGGCATCTCGTCGTCGAGCAACTGCGCCCAGCCGGCGTGGTGGTAGAAGTGGCGCACCGCCAGCGGGATGTCGATGTCGCGCGTCTCGCGGATCGGCTTGCCGTTGTCCAGCGTCTCCAGCACGGCGAACAGGCGCGCATGCTTCTGCAGCGCACGGGCCAGGGCATACAGGTGCCGCGCGCGGCCGTGGCCGCCCAGCGCCTGCCACGCCGGCAGCGCGGCCGATGCGGCCTGCACCGC
>JBJOQI010000074.1:0-4787 GCA_046050045.1 Pseudomonadota bacterium
CCACTTCGACGCCTCGACGCTGGCCGTCACCACGATCGACACCGGCAACACCGCCTCGAACGTCATCCCCGCCCGTGCCACGGCGACCGTCAACATCCGCTTCAACGACGCCCACACGGGCACATCCCTGACCGACTGGCTGCGTACCGAAGCCGCGCAGGTCCAGTCCGAGACCGGCGTGACCTTTGACCTTGCCGTCGACATCTCGGGCGAAAGCTTCCTTACCCCGCCCGGCGATTTCGTCCGCCTTGTCGCGGGCGTGGTGCAGGCCGAAACCGGGCGCGAGCCCGTGCTCTCCACCTCGGGCGGCACCTCGGACGCGCGCTTCGTCAAGGACCACTGCCCCGTGGTGGAATTCGGCCTTGTCGGCAAGACCATGCACCAGGTCGACGAACGCGTCGAAGTCGCCCAGATCGAGGCGCTTTCCCGCATCTACCACCGCATCCTTTCGCGGTATTTCGCTTAGACCTCGCTTCGGGGCCGTGCTACCTGAACGGGCATGGCACGCATCCCCTCCAAGACCGAACTCCTCGCCTGGATCGCCGAGCATCCCGGCGACAGCGCCAAGCGCGACATCGCCAAGGCCTTCGGCATCAAGGGGGCCGACCGGATCGAGCTGAAGCGGCTGCTGAAGGAGCTTGAAGCCGAAGGCACGCTCGAACGCCGCCGCAAGACCTATCGCGACGCCGACAAGCTGCCCCCGGTCTCGGTCCTCCAGATCCTGCCGCCCGAACGCGACGGCACCCAGTTCGCGAAGCCCCTCGAGTGGACGGGCGACGGCCCTGCGCCGCGCGTCCTCTTCCAGCCGCGCAAGGCCGACGCACCCCTGACCGAGGGCGACCGCATCCTCGCCAAGCTGATCGAGGTCCGCGCCGACGACCACCAGTACGAAGCCCGCCTGATCCGCAAGATCGGCACCAACCCGCTGAAGATCCTCGGCATCTTCCGCAAGGCGACCGAAGGCGGCCGGATCGTCCCGATCGACAAGGGGTCCGACAAGGAATGGATGGTCGCCCCCGACGCCACCGGTGGCGCAAAGGACGGCGAACTGGTCGAGGCCGAACAGGCAGGCCCGAAGAACCGCCTCGGCCTGCCCCGCGCCCGCATCACCGACCGCCTGGGCGACCCCTCGGCCCCCAAGGCCGTCTCGCTGATCGCGATCCGCCAGCACGGCATCCGCGACCACTTCCCCGACGACGTGCTGGCCCAGTCCGACAGCGCCGGCCCCGTGGGCCTTGGCGACCGCGAGGACCTCAGGTCCATGCCCTTCGTCACCATCGACCCCGCCGACGCGCGCGACCATGACGACGCCTGCTTCGCCCACCCCGATGACGACGCGGGCAACCCCGGCGGCCACATCGTCTGGGTCGCCATCGCCGATGTCGCCCACTACGTCACCCCGCAAAGCCCGCTCGACCGCGAGGCGCGGGCGCGCGGCAACTCCACCTACTTCCCCGACCGGGTGGTGCCGATGCTGCCCGAACACCTCTCGGGCGACCTCTGTTCGCTGCACGAAGGCCTCGAACGCCCGGTCATCGCCGTCCGGCTCAAGCTCGACGCCGAGGGCCGCAAGACCAGCCACCGCTTCACCCGCGCGATGATCCGCTCGGTCGCCTCGCTCGCCTACGAAGAGGTGCAGCAGGCCCGCGACGGCACCCCGAACGACCGCTGCGCGGCCATGATGGACGACGTCATCGCGCCACTCTACGCCGCGTGGGAGGCCACGATGAAGGCCCGCGCGGTCCGCCAGCCGCTCGACCTCGACCTGCCGGAACGCCGCATCGTGCTGTCCGACGACGGCCAGGTCACCTCGGTCGCCTTCCGCGACCGCTTCGACGCGCACCGGCTGATCGAGGAATTCATGATCCTCGCCAACGTCGCCGCCGCCGAGGAACTGGTGCGCCTCCGCCGCCCGCTCCTGTTCCGCGTGCATGAGGAACCCGAGCCGACAAAGATCGACGCCCTGCGCGAGGTGGCCGAAGCCTCGGGCTTCACGCTGGCCAAGGGACAGGTGATGAAGACCGCCCACCTCAACCGCCTTCTGGCCCAGGCCCAGGGCACCGATTTCGACGAGCTGCTGAACATCTCCACCCTGCGCTCGATGCCGCAGGCCTACTACGCGCCGGAAAACCTCGGCCACTTCGGCCTGGCGCTGCGCAACTACGCGCATTTCACCTCGCCCATCCGCCGCTACTCCGACCTCATCGTGCACCGCGCGCTGATCTCGGGCCACGGCTGGGGCAAGGACGGGCTGTCTGCGCCCGACATCGAGATGCTGCAGGACACCGCCGAGCTTGTCAGCGAATCCGAACGCCGCAGCATGGCCGCCGAACGCGACACCACCGACCGCTACCTTGCCGCCTACCTGTCCGACCGCGTGGGCGCCGAGTTCGCGGGCCGCATCAGCGGCGTCCAGCGCTTCGGCGCCTTCGTGAAGCTCGACGAAACCGGGGCCGACGGCCTGATCCCGATCCGCGAGATCGGGCGCGAGTTCTTCCACTACGACCAGCGGACCCAGACCCTGATGGGGGCCGACACCGGGCTGACCATCGCCGTCGGCCAGCGCGTCACCGTGCGCCTGGCCGAGGCGGTGCCGGTCACCGGCGGCCTGATGCTCGAACTGCTCGCGGTCGAGGGCGCGGCCATGCCCTCGGGCGGCAGCCGCCCCGGCCGGGGCCCCGCCCGCCGCGGCCCGAACGCCGACCGCGCCGGTGCCGCCAAGGCCCGCCGCAAGGTCGAACGCAAGCGCCGCCGCTGACCGGCAGGGTGCGGCAGGCCTTTGCCGCGCCCCGCCATTCCCCCTTTGCCGCCCCGCGCCCCCGCGCTAGTCTTCGCCCAAAGAACAACAGCCGGGCAGGTGATCCCATGATGAAGACCGGACAGGGCCTTGCCCTCGCCGCGGCCCTCCTGCCGCTGCCGGGCCTTGCCGCCGACCCGCCCGCGCCCCAGACCCCCCGCCCCGCCGCGGGACCGGAGATCCTCATGACCACCGCCTCCGAGGCCGGCTTCCAGGACTGGATCGCCGCCTTCAAGTCCCGCGCCGCCGCCCGCGGCATCAGCGACAGCGTGCTCGACCGTGCCTTCCGGGGCGTCACCTACAACGCTTATGTCGTCGAAAAGGACCGCAACCAGGGCGAGTTCACCAAGACGATCTGGGACTATCTCGACAAGGCCGTGTCCGACGACCGCGTCGCCAACGGCAAGGCGGCGCTGCGCCAGAACCGCCGCCTGCTCGACCAGATCGAGGCGAAATACGGCGTCGACCGCGAGATCGTCGTCGCCGTCTGGGGGCTGGAAAGCGCCTATGGCGCGGTGATGGGCGACATCCCCCTGATCGAGGCACTGGCGACGCTGGCCTATGACGCCCGCCGCCGCGACTTCTTCGAAGGCCAGCTGATCGCCGCCCTGCAGATCATCCAGCAGGGCAACGTCACCCCCGAACGCATGACCGGCAGCTGGGCCGGCGCGATGGGCCACACCCAGTTCATCCCGACCAGCTACCTCGCCTATGCCGTCGACTTCACCGGCGACGGCAAGCGCGACATCTGGTCCGACAATCCCGCCGACGCGCTGGCCTCGACCGCCGCCTACCTCGCCCGCTTCGGCTGGGCCAAGGGCCGCCCCTGGGGTGTCGAGGTGCGCCTGCCCGCCGGTTTCGACGTGTCGCTGACCGGCGAGCGGGTCAAGAAATCGCCCGCCGACTGGGCCGCGCTCGGCATCCGCGACACCGAGGGCCGCGTGGTGCCCAACCACGGAACCGCCTCGATCCTCCTGCCCGCAGGCGCCCGCGGCGCGGCCTTCATGATCTTCCCGAACTTCAACGTGATCGAACGCTACAACGCCGCCGACGCCTATGTGATCGGCATCGGACACCTCGCCGACCGCATCCGGGGCGGCAAGCCCATCCAGGCGGGCTGGCCGCGCGAGGACCGGGCGCTGACCCTGCCCGAACGGATCGAGTTGCAGGAACGCCTGACCGCCGCCGGCTTCGACACCGGCGGGGCCGACGGCAAGATCGGGCCAAGGACGCTCGCCTCGGTCCGCGCCTTCCAGCGCTCGATCGGCATGATCCCCGACGGCTACGCCAGCCTCGACCTGCTCAAGCGCCTGCGCTGAGACCGCGCTCGGCCCTCAGCAAGGCCGCCAGCCCCTCGCGGTAGGTCGGATAGATCAGCCGCACGCCCAGCTCGCCCTTGATCCGGTCGTTCCGCACCCGCTTCGATTCCGCATAGAAGCTGCGCGCCATCGGCGTCATCTCGGCCCGGTCGTAGGGAATGGCAGGCGGCAGCGGCAGCCCCAGCAGTTCCGCCGCGTGCCCGATCACATCCTCGGGCGGGGCCGGGTCGTCGTCGCAGATGTTGTAGGCCGCGCCGGGGTTTGGCCGCGCGATCGAGGCTTCCAGCACCTGCGCGATATCCTCGACATGGCACCGGCTGAACACCTGACCCGCCTTGATGATCCGCCGCGCGCTGCCGTCCCGCACCTTCTCGAAGGGCCCGCGCCCTGGCCCGTAGATCCCGGCCAGCCGGAAGACGTGCAGCGGCAGCCCGGACGCCGCGGCCAGCGCCCGCCATTCCGCCTCTGCCGCCACCCGCGCGCGGCCCCGCTCCGTCGACGGGGTCAGCGGCATGTCCTCGTCCACCCAGCCGCCCGCATGGTCGCCGTAGACCCCGGTTGTCGACAGATAGCCCGCCCAGCGGACATGCCCCGCGGCCCCGGCGATCAGACCGCCCGCCGCCCGCAGCACCGGATCACCCGCCCCGTCCGGCGCGACCGACGTCAGCAGA
>JBJOQI010000075.1:0-2644 GCA_046050045.1 Pseudomonadota bacterium
CCGCGCCCGTCGATCGGGTGCAGCCGCGTGGGGTCGGGCGAGAAATGCGGCACCGCACCGTCGGGACGCTGGTCATGGCGCACGTCGCGCAGGTATTTCACCAGGAAGCGGTTGCTGTCGGCCAGCCAGCAGGCGGTGCCCGCAAAGACCTGCGCGTCGCCCGTCCAGCCCAGCCGCTCGTCGCGCTGCGGGCAGTCGGTCGGGATCTCGATGAAGTTCGACCGCTGCGACCAGATCGTGTTCAGCACCAGCCGGTTGACAGCCGGCACTCCGCAGGTGAAGCCCCCCGCCACGACCGGAACCGAGGTGACCGGGACCATCTCGATCCCATTCAGCTCGGCCCCGCCGGTGATCGTCACGCGGGCATAGCGGAAGCCGAAGAAGGTGAAGAGCGGCGCATAGCTTTCCACCCCCTCGCCCTTCAGCGTGTAATGCTGCTCGGCACGCGCCGAGCGGTAGTTGCGGTTGTCGAAGTCGCGCTTCGGCCCCAGCACCTCGGAAAACTCGATCCGCACATGCGCCCCGGCGGGGCCCTTCACGGCGATCCGGGCATAGGCCCCGCAGTTCTGGCCAAAGTCGAAGACGGTCGATGCGCCATCGGCCCAGCTTTCGACCGGAGCAATGGGGGCAAGCTCGCGCACCGGGTCCGCCTCATGCGGCACCAGCAGCGCCTTGTCGAAGTCCAGCACCTCGACGCCCGCCGTATCGCGGGGCAGGATGCGCGCGTCGTAGTCCTCGCCGTGGTAGATGCCGTTGCCCGTCACCGGCGTCAGGCCCGAGGTCCAGCTTGCATCCGTGCCAAGGATCACGCCGGCGTCCGAGACCAGTTCGGCCATTGCCGCTATGCGGTCGCCCCAGGTGTTCGGAATGGGGTTCAGCGCCCACATCAGGCGCGACCTGTACCAGCCGTCGCCCAGCCAGATCTCGATCCGGTTCCGGCCCGGCCTCAGCAGGCCCGTGACGTCGTATTCCTGATAGGCGATGCGGTCGTCATAGCAGGTCCAGCCCGGCGTCAGCAGGTCCTCGCCCACGCGCTGACCGTTGATGAAGACACGGTAGAGCCCCTGCGCCGAAGCAAAGAGCGTGACCCCCGCCCCGGTCGGCGCAAAGTCGAACTCCCGGGCGACGAAACTGCCGGGGGCCCCGGTTCCCGCATCGGTCAGCGGCGCGATCATCGCGGCAGAAAAACTGTGCGATGACAAAGACTTGCTGTTCGCAGAATTGCTCCGCGCCCGACCATCAAGGGCCATTCGACCATCCTCCCTCCGGCGACGAATCGGGCTGCGGGCCCAAACGTGCACCGTTCTACGTAGATCATTCTACAACTCGGTTTGCCCGGCAAGATTTTTTTGATAGGGTCGCGCCGCAAGGGGGAACACATGGCAGACGGCGGAACGGAAAAGGGCAGCGGCCGGGTGACGATCCGCACGGTTGCCGCGCATTCGGGCGTGTCGGTCGCCGCGGTCTCGAAGGTCTTGCGCAACGCCTATGGCGTGTCCGAGACCCTGCGCGGCAAGGTCGAGGCCTCGATCGCGGCCCTTGGCTACCGCCCCTCGGTCGCCGCACGCGGCATGCGGGGCCAGACCTTCACCTGGGGCGTGCTGCTTGTCGGTATCGACAACCCGTTCCTGCCCTCGATCTACGACGGCATCCAGGGCGTGGCGAGCACCACGGGCTACAAGATCATGGTCGGCGTCGGCGAGGCACGCACCCGAACCGAGGCCGCGTTGATCGAGCAGATGATCGACAACAGGATGGATGGGCTGATCCTTGTCGCCAGCCAGATCTCGGGCGAGATGCTTGCATCCTATGCCCGCCAGATTCCGATTGTCGTCGTCGGCCACCATGAACCGGGCGCCACAGGCTACGACACCATCAACAACCATGACCAGTTGGGCGCGCGCCTGGTCGTAGGGGCGCTTGTTGAGCGGGGCTACCGGGACATTGCCTTTCTGACCCAATCGGATCAGGAGGACCACTATGCCGACGTCGCGCCCCAGCGCGAGATCGGATACCGCGCCGCGATGTCCGAGGCCGGTCTGGAAGACCTTATCCGGGTCATGGCTTTGCCGCAGCATGGAAGCCCACGCGACGACCAGATCGACGAGATTCTCCGCGATCCCGCACGCCCACGCGCCATTTTTTGCTGGTCCGATCTGGACGCCATTCCACTGCTCAGCGAGGCGCATCGGCTCGGCATCCGCGTGCCACAGGACCTGGCGATCATCGGCTACGACAACTCACCCGTGGCCGCGCTGCCGCAGATCGGGCTCAGTTCGGTCGAACAGCATGGCCGGGAACTCGGCCGGCTTGCGGCCTTGTCATTGCTGTCGCGGATCGGCGGGCGGACCGAGGCCGAGCAGATCATGGTCGACCCGACGCTGGTCATCCGGCGCAGCATCTGACCGGGCCGGTCCGCGCGCGCAAATCGCCGCCTGCCGGTTCAGCCGCGGGCAACACCCAGGCCGTCAGAACCGGTTGGGAAAGGTCAGCTGCGGCTCGGGCTCCTGCCCGTGGTGATAGATCGGCCAGCCGAGATAGCGCGTGACCGCCTCGTTCACCACATCGGCGTGGTGGCCGCGCACCATGGCGACGTGATGCTCGAACCCGTTCTGGGTGACAAACCGCAGCAGACGGCGCAGGT